>NZ_JBFUBR010000008.1:0-214160 GCF_056405655.1 Pseudomonas sp. P1_F7 | reverse complement strand
GCGCTGCGCGCCAGTCCCCGGATGAACGCCTGCACTCAGCCTGCCGAGGGGGCGGGTGGATCAAGATCAAGAGCTGCAGGCGAGCTAACGCTCGGCCTGATGAGTGGTGAAGAGCGACGCGGTGGTGTGTGCTGCTGTGCTTTTGCTTTTCTGTGGGAGCGAGCTTGCTCGCGAAGGCGGCCTGCCAGCCGACCAATTTCTTGCTGATGTCCACAGATCAAATTGTGGGAGCGAGCTTGCTCGCGATGACGGCCCGCCAGCCGACTCAATTCTCACAGGCGAACGAAACCCGCAAGCAGGCCGGCGGGTAGGCCGCCTCGCTTTGGCTTTTGATCTTCTTGCCCCCTCGTGAGGCCGAGAGGAGGTTCTGCGCAGTGGGCAACCCGGCATGGATGCCGGGTTAGCCGCCGCCGGCCATGGATGGCCGATGGCGGCGGGCCCACGGAGCAGGACCGGAGCGCGGGCATGCCGAGCCTGGGCGAGGCACCGAACGTCAGGGGCAAAGCGCGTTGGTTACTTTCGCGCTCTTCGAAAGTGACCCGCCGTAATTGGATGGACTCGCCCGCGCCGAGGCGTCAATGCGCTACGGGCTCAGTCTTCACTGTGGCCCGCAGCGGTAAAGCTCATACCGTTTTTGCTAAGCCACCACCCGATAACACGGCACATACGCCGCGCCACCCGGCAGTTTCATGCGGTGCTGGGCGACGAAGGCTTTGAGCAGCAGGTCTAGCGGTTGCATGATCGCCGCGTCGCCACGGATCTGGTAGGGCCCGTGTTCTTCGATCAGGCGGATGCCCTTGTCCTTGACGTTGCCGGCGACAATGCCGGAGAACGCGCGGCGCAGGTTGGCCGCCAGTTCGTGGGACGGCAGGTCGAGGCTCAGCTTCAGGTTGGCCATGTTTTCGTGGGTCGGGTCGAACGGACGCTGGAAGCCTTCGTCGATTTTCAGCAGCCAGTTGAAGTGGAACGCATCGTTGCGCTCGCGGCGAAATTGCTTGACCGCCTTGAGGCCCAGGGTCATCTGCCGCGCCACTTCGGCCGGGTCATCGATGATGATCTGGTAGTGCTGCTTGGCGGTTTCGCCCAAGGTCGCACCGACGAACGCGTCCAGTTGTTCCAGGTACGGCGCGGCATGTTTCGGCCCGGTGAGGACGACCGGGAAGGGCAGGCCTGCATTGTCCGGGTGCATCAGGATGCCCAGCAGGTACAGGAACTCTTCGGCCGTCCCGGCGCCGCCCGGGAAGATGATGATGCCGTGGCCGACGCGGACGAAGGCTTCCAGGCGTTTTTCGATGTCCGGCAGGATCACCAGTTCGTTGACGATCGGGTTCGGCGCTTCGGCGGCGATGATTCCGGGCTCGGTCAGGCCCAGGTAGCGGCCGCCGTGGATGCGCTGTTTGGCGTGGGCGATGGTCGCGCCTTTCATCGGGCCTTTCATCACGCCGGGGCCGCACCCGGTGCAGACGTCCAGGCTGCGCAGGCCCAGTTCGTGGCCGACTTTCTTGGTGTATTTGTATTCTTCGGTGTTGATCGAGTGCCCGCCCCAGCACACCACGATCTTCGGCTCGACGCCGGGACGCAGGGTACGGGCGTTGCGCAGCAGGTGGAACACGTAGTCGCTGATGCCCTGGGAGCTGCTCAGGTCGATGCGTTGGCTGTCGAGTTCGTTTTCGGTGTAGACGATGTCACGCAGGGCGCTGAACAGCATTTCCCGGGTGCTGGCGATCATTTCGCCGTCGACGAAGGCGTCGGCCGGGGCGTTCAGCAGTTCCAGGCGCACGCCGCGGTCCTGCTGGTGAATGCGGATTTCAAAATCTTTATAGGCTTCAAGGATGGTCTTGGCGTTGTCGACATGGGCGCCGGTGTTGAGAATGGCCAGGGCGCACTGGCGGAAGAGGGTGTAGGTGCTGCCGGAACCGGCTTCGCTCAATTGCTGGACTTCCCGTTGCGAGAGCGTTTCCAGGCTGCCTTTGGGACTGACGGAGGCGTTGATAACTTGGCGTTGGGTCATTCATTGATCCTTAAAACGATGTCATTCACACAGCAACCACGAATGGCATCCGAATAATGTGTATTCATGAAAGAAGATGGCACGAACTGCACGGTCTCGCCATGTCCCCCGCTTGACGATGAAAAAGATGAAAAGGAGCCCCAGCATAGCTAAATCCTTCGCAGAGGCGATAATGGCCCGCTGTCTTTTTGCCTCAGAGCCCTTTTTACCATTGAAGCTTAGGAAACCCGACGCAATGTTCGAAATCCAGCCGATGAACGCCGACACCTACCGGCAACAGACGCGGCGCAGCACGGTCATCATCGCCCTGATTTTCCTGACGCTGGCGATGGTTTTCTCCACGGCGGCGGTGGCGCTGTTCGGCACGCCTGGGGGCGACAATCTGCGCTTCAACGTGGGCGGCGTGTTTGTTGCGGTGCTGGCGATGGCGGCGCTGATGCGCAAAGTGTTCTGGCGCCAGGAATGGATGGCGCCGGCGGTCTACAGTTGGCAACTCAAGCGCAGCCTGATGAGCATCACCAATGTCATGCATCATGTAACGGCGGCCGTGGAACAGGGTGATCCGGTTGCCATGAAGCTGTTGCGTTTCTACCATTTGGGGTTGAACCAGATGCATCAGCTGGACGGCAACTCCAGTGACCACAGCCAGTTGATCCGCGAAATGGACCAGCATGAGGAGCGGATGCAAGCGCTGGGCATCGAAACCGGGCAGACACGCCTGGATCCGGCGTGGCTGGAGGCGGTAAAGCCAGCATCGCGCTAACATCATCGCGAGCCTGGATCAGGCATAGTCAGCAAAAGCGGCGATCAGGAAGACTCGCCCCGTCACAGACAATCAGGGAGCACCATGGGACATCCGCCGATCTACGATCATATTGAAATGCTCCGGCCAACCGTGACCCGGCTCAAGGTCCGCTCGGTAGTGATCCTGCTGGTCGCGGTGTGCCTGTCGATGACGGCAATCGTGATCTGGGAAGCCTGGAGCTCGCGCCAGTACTACCTGCATGACAAGGAAGTGGCGATGTCCAACCTTGCGCAGACCCTGGCATCGCAAGCGCAGGCAACGATCAAGCAGGCCGACACGCTGCTGTTCACCCTGGTCGATCGTCTGGAACACGACGGTGTGTATCAATCCCGGTTGCCGCTATTGCTCAACGCCCAGCGCAGTGAGTTGAGTCAGCTCCATGGCTTGTTCGTTTTCGACGAAAAAGGGCAGTGGATCGCCAATTCCAATGGCGCCGGCCAAACCGGCGTCAACAATTCCGACCGCGAATACTTTATCTTCCATCGCGACAACCCCAGCCGTGGGCCGCACATCGGGCCATCGATCAAGAGTCGTTCGAGCGGTGAATGGATCATGACGGTTTCGCGCCGGGTCAATCATCCCGACGGCAGCTTTGCCGGCGTGGCGCTGGCGTCGATTTACCTCAGTCATTTCCTGCAGCTCTACGACAGCATCGACATGGGCAGTAATGGCGTGATCAACCTGATCGCCGACAATGCCACCATTATCATTCGCAGACCCTTCAAGGAGGCGGAGATCGGCACCAGCCTCGCCAAGGGCCCGTTGTTCACCCAGTTGTTGTCCAAGGGCGATGCGGGTACGGCCACGATCAGGTCGGTCATCGACGGTGTCGAACGGGTGGCGGGGTATCGCCGGGTCGAGGGTTATCCGCTGATCGTTTTTACCGCGCTGAACAAGGATGAAGTGCTTGGCAGCTGGCGCAAGGAGACGCTGCTCAGCGCCGGCATCGTCACGCTATTGTTGAGTTTTCTCGGGGTACTGGGGTTGCGGCTGATCAAGCTGATGAAGCAGCAGAATCTGGTGCAGTTCGAGTTGCTTGACACCCAGGACAAGCTCCTTGAAGTCAATCGCAACCTCGAAGGCCTGGCCCTCAAGGACGCGCTGACGGGGCTGGCCAACCGGCGTCAGCTCGACGCTTTCATCGATGTCGAAATGGGGCGCGCCCGGCGCAGCCAGACCGAGTTGGCACTGCTGATGATTGATGTCGATCATTTCAAACCGTTCAACGATCGCTATGGTCACCTGGCCGGTGATGAGTGTTTGCGCAAGGTCAGTGCGATCATCACGGACAACATCCAGCGCCCCGGTGACCTGGCCGCCCGCTATGGTGGCGAAGAGTTCGCCGTGGTGTTGCCCGGCGCCGACTATGTGGGGGCATTTCTGGTGGCGGAGAAAATCCGCCGCGCGGTGCTACAGGCCGAAATTACCCACAGCGACAGTCCGGAAGGCACCGTGACCGTCAGCATCGGCGTGTGTGCCAGCAATGCCGATTCCCAGGTCCACCCCGAAGACCTGATTGGTGCGGCGGACAAGGCGCTGTACGTGGCCAAGGCCAGTGGGCGGAACATGAGCGTGATTGCCAACTGAACGTCAGGCGTCAGGCAAACCGGTCCGTTCCCTGAACCAGTCGGGTGGCCAGGTTGGGTTTTTCAAGCTGCTCCAGCCACCAGCCCAGGGCGCGACCGTCATGGTCGCCACGCCAGCCGGCGTACAGGATGTTCGGCTCGCGCGGGTCGGCCATCGGCTTTTCAACCAGTGTGCCGTTTTTCAGCAGCGAGCCAACCCGATGCCGCGGCAGCCAGCCCACCCCCAGCGCATTGCACTGGGCGAGGATTTTTGCGCGCATGGTCGGCACGGCCAGCACCGGTTGCCCCCCGGTGACGCCGTAGGTGCTGCCCTCGGTGACTCTGGACGAATCGGCCACCACAATCGCCCGGTGCTGCGCGACCATGGCCCGGGTAATCGGGCCTTTGGCCTTGGCCAGCGGGTGTTTGGGCGACACTGCAAACACCCATTCCATTTCCCCCAGTTGCATCCAGCGCAAGGTCGGGATCGCCGGAGGCTCGTTGGTGGCGCCGATGATCAGGTCCGCGCGGCCTTCGCGCAGGGCTTCCCAGACCCCTTTGAGCACTTCCTGGGTGATGCGCAACGGTACGCCGGATTGCAGCGCATCGAATTCGTGGATCACCGGGATCAAGGTCTCGAACTCCAGCAATTCGTCGGTCACGATCCACAAGCGGCTCTCCCAGCCGTTGGCGACTTGCTGGACCCGTTGGGTCAGGCGCGAGACGTCCTGCATCAGCCGCGCCGCTTCGTTGACAAGCAACTCGCCCGCCGGGGTCAGTTGCAAACGGTAGCGACGGCGGTCGAACAGCAATGCATCGAAACGCTCCTCCAGTTGCCGCGCCGCATAGGATACGGTCGACGGCGCCTTGCCCAGGTGCGCCGCCGCCCGCGACAGACTGCCGGTTTCGCGGATGGCTTCGAGCAGCGCCAGGTCTTCTGTCGACAGCATGTGTTCAGTCCTTGGGGAGTGGTTGAATATTCAGGCGGCCCATTGCCGGATCAATCGAAGATAGACCAGCACGTTGATCACCAACACCACGGCGCCCAATCCCAACTGAATGCCGGGTGTCAGGCCGGTGGGATAGATGACCGGCCAGAGGTAGTGCTCGATGAATCCACCGCCGTAGCCGGATTGCCCGGCTTCATGGCGCATGCGGTTTTCCCAGTCAGTCAGCGGGCAGGGCAGGTGGAAGAACTCCACCGCCATACCCCACAACGCGGCTGGCGGATGCCACCAGATCAGGTGGCGCCATTTGAGCACCAGCAGCCCGCCGAATAACACAAACACAATGAACAGCAAGTGAAACAGCATCAGCCCATCGGCGGCGATTCGGTACAGCATGTCGGTGCCCCTGAGCGGGTGAGCGAATCGCTCCATGGTACTCGGGCCGGTGGCGGGTGCTCTATCGATTGTCGCGGCCCAATGCGCTGAGCACGCCTTTCAAACGTTCGCTCATCGATTCAGTGCTGCGTTGCATCGGTGCACGCAGCTCGTCACCGATCAAGGCTTGCAAGGCCAGCGCGGTTTTCACCGGGGCCGGGTTGGGCTCCAGGAACAGGCTGTTGATCAGCGGCAGCAAACGGAAAAACGTGGCGCGGCCTTCAGCCAATTGGTTGTCGCGGATCTGCCGGTGCAACTGCACGAACAGTTCGGGATGGACATGCGCCGACGCGGCTATCGCGCCTTTGGCGCCCAGGCACAGGGCATTGAAGATCTGGTTGTCTTCACCGCACAGCACGTCGACATGGCCGCTATTGAGCAAGGCGAGGGTGTTCGAAAAATTACCGCCGCAATCCTTGATGGCGACGATCCGCTCGTGGGCGACGATGTTGAGCAGGGTCGTCTGTTCGAAGGCCACGCCGGTACGGTAAGGGATGTCGTAGAGAATCAGCGGAACGCTGGAGGCATCGGCGACCGTGCGGAAAAACGCTTCGAGGCCGGCCTGGGAAGGGCGGATGTAATACGGCGCCGGCACCAGCAGGCCAGCCACCGGGCGCTTGAGGATCTCGCTCTGGAACTGCAACAACTCGCTCAGGTTGTTACCGGCCAGGCCCATGACCACCCGTTGCGCCGGCACCAGCTCCAGCACTGCATCGAGCACCGCCAGTTGCTCATGTTTGCCCATCGCCGCCGGTTCGCCGGTGGTGCCGCAAACGATGAGGCCGTCGACGCCTTTTTCCAGCAGATGGCTGACCAGCCGGCGCAAGCCGACGAAATCGATGGCGCCGTTGTGGAACGGTGTGACCAGTGGAACCCAGATACCTTGAAACGCAGACATGCACTTTCTCCTGATGGTTGACCGATTTCGTCACCGTCAGGGGGCATGGAAGGAGAGTAAGCAAGGGGAGGGTGGTCCGTCGCGCTCAATGTCCTGTCAGCTCATCTGACGGGACAGCGCGCCCCGGTCACATGAGCGACTGTTTCTTCGATTTGAGGGCGTGCGCAACGCAACCTTGCGCCTTGGCAATCAAGCCAATGACGGAAGTGTTGAGGTTGAAGGTTGCGGACATACTTGCTTACACCCTGAATGAGGCGCCCAGTTTTAAAAGGCGGGGCGCCGTTTGTCAATCACGAAAATCAGCGAACTCGGCGCGCATCCGGCCATTGTGCTTGGCCTTGTAGAGCAACTGATCGACCTGTTCGACGAACTCCAGCGCCGTTGCATGCAGTGAAACGCCGGTGGTGCCGACACCGAGGCTGACGCTCAGCAGGTTCGACACCCCGGAGAATTCATGGGCAATCTGCTGTTGGCGAATCAGGTGCAGGCATTTGTGCGCTACCAGCCTGGCGGATTCGGCATCGGTTTCCGGTAGCAGCCAGACAAACTCTTCACCGCCGATCCGCGCAATGAAATCCCGTGGCCGGTTCGCCGCCAGGGACAAGGTTTGCGCGACGCGGCGCAGGCATTCGTCGCCCTTGATGTGACCGTAATGGTCGTTGTACTGCTTGAAGTAGTCGATATCCAGCATGATCACCGACAACGGCAGGCCGGTGCGCTGGGCGTTGGCCCACTCGCGTTCCAGCACGGTGTCGAACATGCGCCGGTTGGCGATGCCGGTCAGGCCGTCCTGGAAGGAATACTCTTCAAGCTGCCTTTGCAGGCGGATCAGGTGTTCTTCGGTCTTCTTGCGCTCGCTGATATCGAACATGAAACCTACCAGCGCCTCGACTTCGCCGTCCTTGCGCACCACGTGCACCACATCGCGAATCCACACGTATTCGCCACTTTCGGTGAGTGCGCGATAGTCGGCTTCGTGATCGATACCGGCCCGCGATTGCGAGACGCAGAAGTCCATCACGTAGTCGCGATCATCCGGGTGCATGCGCTCGACCCAGTCATTGACCGAGGCCCAGCTGTCCTGCTTCCAGCCCAGCAGTTCTTCGATCTGTGGCCCGATGTAGCTGAACGTCATGGTTTTCCAGTCGATGCGCCAGGGAATCGCCCGGGTTGACTCAAGCAGGGTTTTATAAATGTCGCTGTCGGTTTCGACTGAACTCATGAAGGGCCTGCCTCGATGAAAATGCAGCGCAATCATGTTGCTAGCACTTTGGCGAATCAAGCGGGCAGCCGATGAATGGCACGTTGTCGTATGAGTGAGCAAGATTGTTCAAGCCTTCGGCCGCGACTGCTGGCAAAGTCTGGGGTCTTTCCCTGTCTGTAGAACGTTATGTCCAACTCAACCATGCCGCGCAGTGCCTTTTTGCGCGGCGCTGCAGCGATCATGCCGCTGTCTCTGGCCACCGCGCCCTGGGGCTTGCTGGCCGGCTCCATGGCCATCGAAGCCAACCTCACGCCCCTGCAAGGCCAGGGCCTGTCGGGCATTGTGTTTGCTGGTGCCGCGCAACTGGTGGCCATCGGCATGCTCAAGGGCGGTGCCGGGATTTTTTCGATCTTGCTCACCACGTTGCTGCTGACCTCCCAGCATTTGCTCTACGGGATGAGCATGCGCTCGGTGATTTCTCCATTGCCGGGGCGCTGGCGTGCAGGGTTGGGGTTCTTGCTCACCGACGAGTTGTTCGCCCTGACCAGCCAGCACGACAAACAGCAGTTCAACCGCTGGTACGCCTTGGGCGTGGGCCTGACGTTCTACATCGCCTGGAACCTCTTCACCCTGGCGGGCATCGTCCTTGGCAGCAGCATTCCCGGCCTTGAACACCTGGGCCTGGACTTCTCCATCGCGGCCACCTTCATTGCCCTGATCACCCCGGTGGTACGCAACGTGCCGACGGTGGTGTGCGTGGCGGTGTCGCTGTTCTGTTCGGTGTTGTTCAGCTATTGGCAATGGGGCTCGGCGCTGGTGCTCTCGGGGCTGGCGGGGATGACCGCCGGGTTTGTCTGCAATAAATTCTACGGTGGACGCACATGATGGTCTGGGCAGTGATTGTCGGAATGGGCGTGTTGGTGTTCCTCAACCGCTATGTTTTTCTGGAACCGCGACTGCCGGTGCGCCTGAGCAGCAATGCCCGGCAGTTCCTCGGGTTTGCCGTGCCGGGCATGTTGACCGCGATCTGTGGGCCGATTGTGTTCATGCCGGAGAAACAACTGAACCTGCACTGGGACAATCCCTATCTGATCAGCTCGCTGGTGGCGGTCGGGCTGGTGCTTTACACGCGCAATACGTTGCTCAGCATGCTGTTGAGCATGGGTTTCTTTTTTTTGCTGCGCTGGTGGCTCTGAGCGGGGCAGGGGAACTGATCTAAGCTTAAAGTTGATGACCGATCCCTTCAGGAAGCGAGGTGAACATGGCCAATGAACCCAAGCAACCGGACCCGGAAGAAGACGAGGACGAACCCACGGAAGAAGAGATTGAGCAGCAGAAGCGTTCGGTACCGGACTGGAAGCATCCTGACGACGGTAAGGAACTGTCAGAGCCTGACCGCAAGTTCTGACCGGCGCGCGAATACAACAAAGCCCCGCCATTAAGCGGGGCTTTGTCGTGATTGATAAGTTCATGGAACTTTATTAATGAGCGCGGCGCCCTGGTTCCTGACATTGCCAATGGCCTTGTCGACCTTGTACCACTCAAATACATCACTCACCTCGCCCTGGGATAACGCCATTTCCTCGGCTCGCTCCTTGGGCGTGGCCGGGTCCAGCCATTCCCGCGCCAGTTCGGGCGAGAACACCACCGGTCGCCGGTCATGCACATCAAGCAGGCCACCCGCGCTGTCGGTCGTCAGGATGACGAAACCGTCGTGCTCCCTGTGAGGGGCTCCGCCGATGGGGTACTGGCCGATGGCCGCGCAGAAAACCGGGGCCCGGTTCCGTCGCCGGATCAACCACGGTTGTTTGTTGCCGTCACCGGCGTCGACCCATTCGAACCAGTTATCAATCGGGCAGATCGCGCGATGGGGCCAGATCGCCCGGAAGTACGGGCCGTGGGCGACTTTCTCGACCCGGGCATTGACCGGCTCCGTGCGATCCGTCGCCCAGTGCGGTCGCCAACCCCAGCGCACGGCGTCGGCGTGCAGCCGCTCATTTTCCAGGTGCAACAGAGCGAGTTGCGTGGTGGGCGCGGCGTTATAGTGCGCCAGGGGTTCGTTGCCGACGTGGTTGATCAGCGCGTCGGGGATGCTCAGCACCGCCACGAAGTCGTGAATCCCGCGGTATTGCGACAGTCGTCCGCACATGGCCTGACACTCTGGTTGAGCATTTTTTTCAGTTTAGTTGGTGGCGACGAAACGGGCTTGGCAAGCACTGGAACCAAACGCTGTGTACCTTATCCAACCTCGGCCCGCCGTCTCGATACGGACTGACGACGGATGAACGGGTGAAGGATTCCTGCCAATTGAAGTATCGACCGTGATGGTCTGACCCAAGGCAAAACATGAAACAGTTGTTCAAGGTTTTAACGCTGTGCGCCATGGCGGCCGGTCTGCTGGGGTGCATCGCGGCGCCCATCGAAATGACCCCGCAGACCGAACAGCGTCTAAGCGCGCAACCCCCCATCCGGTTTCTGCTGACCTTCGATGACGGTCCCAGTGCATCGAGCTGGTGGAATCCGACCGTGACGGTGCTTGAGAGCCTGGCGCAAAACCCGCTGCAACCGGGCATCAAAGCCGTGTTCTTCGTGCAAACCCGTGCACCGCGAGCCGGCGGCAGCGAGTTGGGCCGGGACATCATGCGTCGCGAACACGCCGAAGGTCACATACTGGGGTTCCACACGGCGACGCCCTGGCACACCAATCATCGCTCGCTGGAGCCGCAGGAGCTGGAACAGGCCCTCACTGATGGCAGCGCCGACATCGCGGCGATCACCGGTGCCCCGCCAATCCTGCTGCGCCCGCCATTCTGGAACTACGACAAACGCACCTTCGCCGCTTATCAGCGGCATGGCCTGCATGTACTGCTCACCGACTTGAGCGCCAATGACGGCAAGATCTGGGGCTTCAACGCCAGCCCCCGACGCCGGTCGCACATGCTGCGCTCGATGTCCGAAGTGCGCGAACGCATTGCCCGCGGCGAATTGCCGGTGGTCGATGGTGTGATTCCGGTGGTGGTGACCTTCCACGACCTCAACCGCTATACCGCCCGGCACACCCGCGAATACCTGCAGATACTGCTCGACAGCGCCCGGGAGACCGGGGTGAAAACCGCCGACAAGCCGTTTTACGACGATCAGGCTGCCCTTCAGCGGGCGGCCATGGCGCGAACCGTGCGCGACGATTCGCAGCCGGTTGAGTTGCCGGGGTTCTGGAACTGGATCTGGGGCGCAAACACCCATTAGAAAACGTGCAGACAGGGCCCGCTACGCAGCCCAGCGGGAGCAAGCTCCCTCGCCACAGGTATTTACTGCGTTAAATTGCCGGTGGCAGCAGCTCATCAATCATCCGTAAACAATGGTTCAACCCCGGCGATACATCGCCCACCCGTCGGCTGAGAATGATCGGCGAGGTGGCGTTGTCCTCCAGCAGCGGGGTGAAGCCGATGTCGTCGCGGTGCAGCAACTGCACCGAGGCCGGCACCAGCGTGACCCCGATTCCTGCCCCCACCAGGCCGATCGCCGTTTGCAGCTCGTTGGTCCATTGTGCGACGTGGATGCGCACGCCGTAGGACTCAAACAGGGCAATCACATGGTCGGCGTAACTCGGCCGTGGATTGCCGGGGTACAACACAAAGGGTTCCTTTGCCAGCTCCCGCAGGCTGATGGGACCGGCGAGCAACGGATGCCCGGCGGGCAGGGCGGCGACCAGGCGGTCTTCGGTGAGCACGGTCTGGACGATGGCCGGATCGTCGATACGGATCCGCCCGAAGCCGATGTCGATGCGCCCGGCCTTCAACGCCTGCACCTGTTGCAGGGTGGTCATTTCCGACAGGCCCAGCTCCAGCTCCAGCGGTTCGCCACTGCGTAAGCGTCGGATCAGTTCCGGCAGCACGCCATACAGAGTCGACGGCGCAAAGCCGATACCCAGCCAGGTCTTTTCACCCAGGCCGATGCGCCGCGTGTTGTCGCAGACCTTGTTCAGTTGTTCGAGCAGGGCGGTGGAGTGTTCATGGAAAAACCGCCCGGCGTCGGTCAATTTCAGCGGTCGGCCGCGCTCCAGCAGCACCACCCCCAGTTCATCCTCCAGTTGCTGGATCTGCCGGCTCAGGGGCGGTTGGGCGATGTGCAGCAGCTCTGCGGCGCGGGTGAAGTTGAGGGTTTGAGCCAATACCTGGAAATAACGCAGGTGACGCAGTTCCATGGAGCCTCCAGATGCGGATCGGTTGCATACCTTTAAGGTATCAAGTCAGACCAATTCTATATTGGCATCGGGAAAAAAGCCGTACGAGAATCGATTCCAGAACTTCAAGAACCTGACGGGTATCGAAATGCTTGCAACAGCCATTGAGTCGATCGAGACGATCATCGTCGACCTGCCGACTATCCGCCCACACAAGCTGGCCATGCACACCATGCAGAACCAGACCCTGGTGATCATTCGCGTGCGTTGCGCCGACGGCATCGAAGGCATCGGCGAATCCACCACCATCGGTGGCCTGGCCTACGGCAATGAAAGCCCGGACAGCATCAAGACCAACATCGACACGCACTTCGCACCGCTGTTGATCGGCCAGGACAGCAACAACGTCAACGCCGCCATGTTGCGCCTGGAGCGCAGCATTCGCGGCAACACCTTCGCCAAATCCGGTATTGAAACCGCACTGCTCGATGCCCTGGGCAAACGCCTCGGCCTGCCGGTCAGCGAATTGCTCGGCGGCCGTGTTCGCGATGCGCTGCCCGTGGCCTGGACCCTGGCCAGTGGCGACACCGAGAAAGACATCGCCGAAGCGGAAAAAATGCTCGACCTGCGCCGTCACCGCATCTTCAAACTGAAGATCGGTGCCGGTGAGGTCAATCGCGATCTGGCCCACGTCATCGCCATCAAGAAAGCCTTGGGTGACCGCGCCAGCGTGCGGGTCGACGTCAATCAGGCCTGGGACGAAGCGGTCGCGCTGCGGGCCTGCCGGATCCTCGGCACCAATGGCATCGACCTGATCGAGCAGCCGATCTCGCGCAACAACCGCGCCGGCATGGCCCGCCTCAACGCCATGAGCCCGGCGCCGATCATGGCCGACGAATCCATCGAATGCGTGGAAGATGCGTTCAACCTGGCCCGCGAAGGCGCGGCCTCGGTGTTTGCCCTGAAAATCGCCAAGAACGGTGGCCCACGCGCCGTGCTGCGCACCGCCTCGATCGCCGAAGCGGCCGGTATCGCCCTGTACGGCGGCACCATGCTTGAAGGTGGCCTGGGCACCATGGCGTCGGCCCATGCCTTCGTCACCCTGAACAAACTGGCGTGGGACACCGAACTGTTCGGCCCGCTGCTGCTGACCGAAGACATTCTCAGCGAACCGCTGGTGTATCGCGATTTTGAACTGCATGTGCCGAACACCCCGGGCCTGGGCCTGAGCCTGGATGAGGAGCGCCTGGCGTTCTTCCGCCGCGACAAGACATCCACCGCCATTCATCAAGCCTGAGGAGAGCATTATGCTGTTCCACGTAAAAATGACCGTGAACCTGCCGGTCGATATGAATCCGGAAGCGGCAGCCAAACTCAAGGCTGACGAAAAAGCCCTGGCCCAGCGTCTGCAAGAGCAGGGCAAGTGGCGCCACCTGTGGCGCATCGCCGGACAATACGCCAACTACAGCGTGTTCGATGTCGACAGCGTTCAGGAACTGCATGAACTGCTGATGCAATTGCCACTGTTTCCGTACATGGCCATCGAGATCGACGCGATGTGCCGGCATCCTTCTTCCATCCGTGACGATGACCGCTGAGCCCAGCCTGTCCAGCGCGCTACGCTAATAATTACAAGATGAGGAACCCTTCAAAATGAACGTCAAGATTTCCCACACTGCCGAAGTCCAGAAATTTCTCGAAGAGGCCAGCGGCCTGCTCAACGACGCTGGCGACCCACGGACCAAGGCGCTGGTCTACCGCATCCTGCGTGACTCGGTGAACATCATCGAAGACCTGGCCGTGACCCCGGAAGAATTCTGGAAAGCCGTCAACTACCTCAACGTGCTGGGCGCGCGCCAGGAAGCCGGACTGGTGGTGGCCGGTCTCGGTCTGGAGCACTACCTTGACCTGCTGATGGACGCCGAAGACGAGCAGGCCGGCAAGTCCGGTGGCACCCCGCGCACCATCGAAGGTCCACTGTACGTGGCGGGCGCGCCGCTGTCGGAAGGCGAAGCGCGCCTCGACGATGGCATCGATCCGGGTGTGACCCTGTTCATGCAAGGCCGCGTATTCAACACCGCTGGCGAACCTTTGGCCGGCGCCGTGGTAGACGTCTGGCACGCCAACACCGGTGGTACTTACTCGTACTTCGATACCACGCAATCGGAATTCAACCTGCGTCGCCGCATCGTTACCGACGCCGAAGGCCGCTATCGTTTGCGCAGCATCGTGCCGTCGGGCTACGGCTGCCCACCGGACGGTCCGACCCAGCAACTGCTCGATCAACTGGGCCGTCATGGCCAGCGTCCGGCGCACGTGCACTTCTTCATTTCCGCGCCGGATCATCGCCACCTGACCACCCAGATCAACCTCGACGGTGATCAATACCTGCACGACGATTTCGCCTACGCCACCCGCGACGAATTGATCGCCAAAATCACCTTCAGCGATGATCAGGCGCGTGCAGCGGCCCACGGTGTCAGCGGTCGCTTTGCCGAAATCGAGTTCGACTTCACCTTGCAGTCGTCTGCCCAGCCTGAAGAGCAACAGCGCCACGAGCGAGTTCGCGCACTGGAAGACTGATCGCACGACCCTGTGGGATCACCACACTGTGGGAGCGAGCTTGCTCGCGATAGCGGTTTAACATTCAACATCCATGTTGACTGGCACTCCGTCATCGCGAGCAAGCTCGCTCCCACAAGGTCTTGCGATAACACATCGATGCGAGCACTGTTCTGGAATGATCCGACGCAACCTATAACAACAACGAGAGTGACCTGATGATGCAAGCGCAACTGTTGAGTCAGCGTAGCCGGGTGTTCGACCATGCCGACCCTTACGCGGTGTCGGGCTACGTCAATCAGCACGTCGGCAACCATTGCATCCTCATGCCCCGTGCGGGCCAGCCACTGGCCAGTCTCGACCATCGAAAGTTCGCCAGCCTCGACCTGTGCCGCATCAGCTACGGCGCCAGTGTGCGGGTGACGTCGGGCGCACTGGAGAACATCTATCACCTGCAAGTATTGCTGCGCGGCAATTGCCTGTGGCGCGGCCACGGCCAGGAACACTACTTCGCCCCCGGCGAATTGCTGTTGATCAATCCCGACGATCCGGTGGACCTGACGTACACCGACGATTGCGAAAAATTCATCCTGAAGATTCCCACCCGCTTGTTCGAGTCCGTTTGCGATGAGCAGCGCTGGCAGTATCCGGGACGGGGCGTACGGTTTCTGGAGAACCGCTATCAGTTGGGCGAACTGGAAGGTTTCGTCAACCTGCTGGCGATGATTTGCCAGGAGGCCGAGGCCACCGAGCAGATCCCCAGGGTCCAGGAGCATTACGCACAGATCATCGTCAGCAAGATGCTCAGCCTGATGAAAACCAACGTCAGCCGCCTCGAACTGGGCTCGCAGACGGCCACGTTCGAGGCGATTGCCGATTACATCGCCAATAACCTCAAGCAGGACATCGACAGCGAAGCACTGGCGCGCCAGGCGCACATGAGCCTGCGCTCGCTGTATGGCCTGTTCGAGCGCAATGCCGGCCTTACGCCGAAAAACTACCTGCGCCAGAAACGCCTGGAACGCATCAACGCCTGCCTGAGCGACCCGACCTGCAACGTGCGCAACGTCACGGAAGTGGCGATGGATTACGGCTTCCTGCACCTGGGCCGGTTCTCCGACAGCTACCGCAAGCAGTTCGGCGAATTGCCGTCCGATACCCTCAAGCGTCGGCATTGAGCCTTCAGGTTTGATGTTGTCTGGTCTGGCGCCATCGCGAGCAAGCTCGCTCCCACAGGGGCAGCGCGATCCAATGTGGGAGCGAGCTTGCTCGCGATGGGGCCGGCACATTCAACATTGATGTCGCCTGACACAACGCTGACTCCCTGCACAAAACGGATAAAGGTCTGCACCCCGCGGATATTCCAGCTTGCCCCCCCGTCCTAGCATGACCCCTGCCTGAACAATAACAATGGAGGCGGCGGCCATGACCCTGCGACCCGAATATTTGCATTCCCTGCTTGAAGACGATCCCGAGCAGGGCCTCTATCGCTGCAAGCGCGAGATGTTCACCGACCCCCGGTTGTTCGACCTGGAGATGGAACACATCTTCGAAGGCAACTGGCTGTACCTGGCCCACGAAAGCCAGATCCCCAACATCAACGATTTCTACACCACCACCATGGGGCGCCAGTCGATCTTCATCGCGCGCAACAAGGACGGTGTACTCAACGCCTTTATCAATGCCTGCAGTCACCGCGGCGCGACCCTGTGCCGGCACAAGTCCGGCAACAAGAGCTCCTACACCTGCCCGTTCCACGGCTGGACCTTCAACAACTCCGGCAAGCTGCTCAAGGTCAAGGACCCGGCCAACGCCGGCTACCCGGCGAGCTTCAACTGCGAAGGCTCCCATGACCTGACCCGCGTGGCGCGTTTCGAGTCCTATCGCGGCTTCCTGTTCGGTAGCCTCAAGGCCGATGTGCTGCCACTGGTCGAGCACCTGGGCGAGTCGGCGAAGATCATCGACATGATCGTCGACCAGTCCGCCGATGGCCTGGAAGTGCTGCGCGGCTCCTCCAGCTACATCTACGAAGGCAACTGGAAACTCACCGCGGAAAATGGCGCCGACGGCTACCACGTCAGCTCCGTGCACTGGAACTACGCGGCGACCCAGAACCAGCGCAAGCAACGCGAGGCCGGCGACAGCAACCCGACCATGAGCGCCGGCAGCTGGGCCAAGCAGGGCGGTGGTTTCTATTCCTTCGACAAGGGCCACATGCTGCTCTGGACCCGTTGGGCCAACCCGGAAGACCGTCCGCTGTACGAGCGCCGCGATGAGCTGGCGCAAGACTTCGGCAAGGCCCGCGCCGACTGGATGATCGAGAACTCGCGCAACCTGTGCCTGTACCCCAACGTGTACCTGATGGACCAGTTCAGCTCGCAGATCCGCATTGCCCGGCCGATCTCGGTCAACCGCACGGAAATCACCATCTACTGCATCGCCCCCAAGGGTGAAAGCGATCACGCCCGTTCCAGCCGGATTCGCCAGTACGAGGATTTCTTCAACGTCAGCGGCATGGCTACGCCGGACGACCTGGAGGAATTCCGTTCCTGCCAGACCAGCTATCAGGGCAGCGTCACCACCTGGAACGACATGTCCCGTGGCGCCGAGCATTGGATTGAAGGCGCCGACGAGGCCGCCAAGGAAATCGACCTGCATCCGCTGCTCAGTGGCGTGCGCACCGAAGATGAGGGCCTGTTCGTGCTGCAACACAAGTACTGGCAGCAGACCATGCTCAAGGCCCTGGCGGCCGAGCAGTCGAAGCTGATCGCCGTGGAGGACGTGCAATGACCATCACCTACGACATCGTGCGCGATTTCCTCTACCGCGAAGCGCGCTACCTCGACGATCGGCAGTGGGACGAATGGCTGGAACTGTACGCCCCCGACGCGACGTACTGGATGCCGTCCTGGGACGACAACGACGAGTTGACCGAAGACCCACAGCGGGAAATCTCGCTGATCTGGTACGGCAACCGCACCGGCCTGGAAGACCGCATCTTCCGCATCAAGACCGAGCGCTCCAGCGCCAGCGTGCCGGACACCCGCACGTCCCACAACATCAGCAACATCGAGCTGCTCGAACAGGCCGACGGATTGTGCAAGGTGCGCTTCAACTGGCACACCCTGAGTTTTCGCTACAAGACCGTCGACAGCTATTTCGGCAGCAGTTTCTACACCCTCGACGTGCGCGGTGAAAACCCGTTGATCAAGGCCAAGAAAGTGATCCTGAAGAACGACTACGTTCGTCAGGTCATCGATGTTTACCACTTGTGAGGCGGCCGTCATGACCCATTCCATTGCGTTCAATTTTGAAGACGGCGTCACCCGGTTCATCGACGCCAACGCCGGAGAAACCGTGGCCGATGCCGCGTACCGCCAGGGCATCAACATCCCGCTGGACTGCCGCGACGGCGCCTGCGGCACCTGCAAGTGTTTTGCCGAAGCCGGCAGCTACGACTTGGGTGAGGAGTACATCGAAGACGCCCTCAGCCCAGAAGAGGCCGGGCAGGGTTTTGTCCTGACCTGCCAGATGCGCGCCCAAAGCGATTGCGTGGTGCGCGTACCGACCTCCTCGGAGGTCTGCCGCACTCGTCAAGCCAGTTACGATGCGACCATCAGCGCGGTGCGCCAGTTGTCCGACAGCACCATCGCGCTGTCGATCAAGGGCGAGGCCTTGAGCAAACTGGCGTTCCTGCCGGGGCAGTATGTGAACCTGGGGATTCCCGGCAGCGAGCAGACTCGCGCCTATTCGTTCAGCTCGTTGCAGCGCGATGGCGAGGTCAGTTTCCTGATCCGCAACGTGCCCGGTGGCTTGATGAGCAGTTTCCTGACCGGCATGGCCAAGGCCGGCGATAGCATGAGTCTGGCGGGACCGTTGGGCAGTTTCTATCTGCGTGACATCCGTCGGCCGCTGTTGCTGCTGGCCGGTGGCACCGGGCTGGCGCCGTTCACCGCGATGCTGGAGAAGATCGCCGAGCAGGGCAGCGATCATCCGCTGCATCTGATCTACGGCGTGACCCACGATTTCGACCTGGTGGAAATCGACCGCCTCGAAGCCTTCGCCGCGCGCATCCCCAACTTCACCTTCAGCGCTTGCGTGGCCAGCCCCGAGAGTCAGCACCCGCTCAAGGGCTACGTGACCCAGCACATCGAGCCAAAGCATTTGAACGATGGCGACGTCGACGTCTACCTGTGCGGCCCGCCGCCGATGGTCGAGGCCGTCAGCCAGTTCATTCGCGAGCAAGGCATCGCGCCCGCGAACTTTTACTTTGAGAAATTCGCCGCCAGCGCGGCGTGAGTCGCGCGAAATACCCTGCCTGGCAAAGATCCAATGTGGGAGCGAGCTTGCTCGCGATGAGGCCGGAACATTAAACATTGATATTGCCTGTGAGGCCGCAATCGCGAGCAAGCTCGCTCCCACAGGGGCAGTTGGCATCCTTCGAGGTACACATGAACAGATTTCACGAAAAAGTCGCACTGATCACCGGCGCTGCCCAAGGTATCGGGCGGCGGGTGGCCGAGCGTATGGCCGCCGAAGGGGCGAAGCTGATCCTGGTGGATCGCTCCGACCTGGTATTCGAAGTGCAGCAACAGTTGGCGTCGACCACCCAGGTTTTGGCCCTGACCGCCGACCTTGAGCAATACGAGGAATGCAGCCGGGTGATGCAAACCGCGGTCGAGCGCTTCGATCGTCTCGACGTGCTGATCAATAACGTCGGCGGGACGATCTGGGCCAAGCCGTTCGAGCACTATGAAGCGTCGCAGATCGAGGCCGAAGTTCGCCGTTCGCTGTTCCCGACCCTGTGGTGTTGCCATGCCGCGCTGCCGTTCATGCTGGAACAGGGCAGCGGGGCGATCGTCAACGTCTCCTCCATCGCCACTCGCAGCCTCAACCGCGTGCCTTACGGCGCGGCAAAAGGCGGGGTGAATGCCTTGACCGCTTGTCTGGCGTTCGAAACCGCCGGTCGTGGCGTGCGGGTCAATGCCACCGCGCCTGGCGGCACCGAAGCACCGCAGCGACGCATACCCCGCAACGGTGCCGAGCAGAGTGAGCAGGAAAAAGTCTGGTACCAGCAGATCGTCGACCAGACCCTCGACAGCAGTTTGATGAAGCGCTATGGCACGCTGGATGAGCAGGCAGGGGCTATTCTGTTTCTGGCCAGCGACGAAGCGTCCTATATCACCGGCATGGTCATGCCCGTTGGCGGCGGCGATCAGGGCTGACGGGAGCGGCAAACAACCCTATCCACAAACGGAGTCATGGTGATGAGTGACAAACCCACGATCGTGCTGGTCCATGGTTTTTGGGGCGGCGCTGCCCACTGGAACAAGGTCATCGTCAAATTGCTCAGCCGGGGTGACACGCACATTCGTGCCGTCGAGTTGCCGCTGACTTCGCTGGCCGAGGATGCCGAGCGTACGCGCAAGATGGTCGCCCAGGTGCCCGGTCCGGTGCTGCTGGTGGGGCATTCCTATGGCGGTGCGGTCATCACTGAAGCGGGTGATTTGCCGAATGTGGTGGGCCTGGTGTACATCGCCGCCTTCGCGCCGGACGCTGGTGAAAGCCCCGGGGGCATCACGCAACGGCATTTCCCAGCGGCGGCGGCCAACCTGGCTCCCGACAGCGACGGTTACCTGTGGGTCAAGCCTGAGCTCTACCACGAAAGCTTCTGTCAGGACCTGCCGGCGACCGAAGGGATGGTCATGGGCCTCACCCAGAAAGCGCCGCTGGCCAGCACCTTCGACGACACCATTGGTACGGTGGCCTGGAAGAAAAAGCCATCGTGGTATCAGATTTCGACCGCAGACCGGATGATCGCGCCACAGAACCAGCAATGGATGGCCGCGCGGCTCAACGCCCGGGAGATTCTGACCTTGAATGCCAGCCATGCGTCATTGGCGTCGATGCCCGCCGAAGTGGCGGCTTTGATCGACAGGGCAGCGACGGCGTTGGCCGAGGGTTAGGGTCTAAATGCAACCCGAATCGGGAATTTCCATGGCGACGTCTGGTCGGTATTTTGGAGAAGGGTGGGTGTAAGGTAAGCAAGTCAACCTGATATCACTGCCCAGGAGGAGGTGACTATGAGCGTTCCGATGCTGAACAAAATGCACATGAACGGCTATGACGTGCTCCGCGTGAACAACGGCCCCTGGCGGGTATGCACCCAGGGTGACCGACTGGGTTCGTTTGACAGTCGGGAAGAAGCACTGGCGTTTGCCGCGTCGTTGCCCGGCTACAGGGCTAGTGCTGGCAGGCCGGCGCGCAGCCATCAGGCAAAGTGAAGTCCAGCCCGAAGCCCGGTTCTCCGGTAATCTCCTGTAGGAGCGAGCTTGCTCGCGATGGTCGCTAACGATAACGCGTGTTTCCTGGCTAAACTCGGCGCGCTTGAGTCCATCGCGAGCAAGCTCGCTCCTACAAAGTCCTTAAGGGCGCTAGTAGCCGCCGCCTCCGCTAGGGCGGGAGGGTTCTCGAGCCTTTTGCTGCATGTGGCTCCATTCCGCGCACGTCATAAAGCTTTTGTGGTCGACCATGCCGCGGCCATCGAAACTGACGTTGTACGGCTGCTGATGGTCGGCATGAGTCAGTCTGTAGTCAAAGCACGTACCGGGTTCGACGGTGCGATCGGTGACCGCCAGGGGCTGTCCGCCGATTTGTCGGACTTGCTCCTGGCTCATGCCGGTGTCGACTTTCGCGACCAGCGGCTGGTCCTGGTAGATCGAGTTGGTGCTGCAGCCTGCCAACGCGGTCAGTGCGACGACCAGCGTGAATAGAGGCCTGTTCATGGCAGCGCTCCCGCTATTGAGCCTTGTTGCGGCTAATGACCTTGGCTTTCACTTCCTCGGCGTAGCCGGACAGTTTTGCTTCATCACCTTGAAACAAAGAACACAGTTTCTGAACGGCTTGTGCGTCGATGTCGTTCCCGAGCAGACGCAATTGCTGCTCGATGCGCAACAGCTCCACAGCCGACCAGCGCAAATCTGACGCAAGCCCTTGCAGATCACGCCGAAGTTCCTGTTCCGATTCGTTAAGCCACATGATGACCTCCTGAACTCCTCACTCCGGAATTTTAGACCCGTTTACCGCACCGGATGTTGTGTTCGTCTGAATCAGCGGGGTTTCCTTTGGTCGGGAAAAAACTGATATCGGCCCATCAACTCAGCGGGTCAGAATGGGAGTAAGTCACGCAACGACAGCATGGAGCCTGCGAAAGATGGATGGATTATCTGAACGCAAGGAACTAACCGGGCGAAGTGATATCAATGACAGTCGCTGAATCGTTGGGGATGGCTGTAGGGACGACGGCGAGCTACATTTTCTTATTTCGAATTAAAGGAAGCAGCATGCGGATGTTGATGGGGGGAGTCGCTCTGGCATTGCTGGCCGGGTGTTCGTTGCCGGCGTCGCTGGTACCGGGCGAGCCGAATGTCAGCAAGCACAGCGCGAAGACGCCAAAAGAGTATGCGGCGTGTGTGTTGCCTGCCTGGCAAAAGGAAGTATCGAATACCACCCAGGTTTCGATATCCAACGGATACCGCATCACCGCGCCCAGCGTTATCACGGCCGACGAAGTGGTGGATATCGTGAAGTACAAGGACGGCAGCCGGGTTTCGCTGTATCAGGGGCCACCTTGGGCCAAGTCCGGCGACCTGCGCAAAATCGTGCGCGACTGTTTGTAAGCGCGGGAGCGTGAAAATCGATCACCGACCGTTTTTCGTCTGAATCGAGAAAAAACCGGATGCCTGGCGTGCATCCGGTTTTTTTTTGTCGATCAGTCTGAAAGATTGGTCGTCGGGATGATTTGCTCGCTGGCCTGGGCGCCGCTTTTCCGTTCCCGACGCTCGTTCATCCAGTTTTCCACCTTTACGCCGAATTCCGGTGGGGCCTTGCGCCCGAACTTCCTGGCGATGTCGAGGATGGTTTGTTGGGCGAGGGCCTCCTCCATGCGTTTTTGCGCAACCATCATCGCGCCATGGACCGCGCACGGACCGTCCAATGCCCATTCAGGCGGAGTGCCGTCAAACACTGCGCAACGGCCACGGATCTCCCGACAATCGAAGATCGACTTGCGACCGTCAATGGCATTGACGATATCCAGCAGGGTGATTTCGTCTGCGGGCCGGGCCAGCTTGAAGCCGCCGCGCATGCCTTCGGTGGCGACCACCAGGTTGCCTTTGGCCAGTTTGGTGAAGATTTTCGCCAGATAGTCCAGGGGAACGCCTTGCAATTCGGCAAGGTCGCGCACGCTCGCCTCGCGCGAGTCGCCGCTATTGCCTACGAGAAAAAGCAAGCAGTGGATGCCGTACTCGACACCCGCGCTGTAAAGAGACATACATATCTCCGACTTGATTAGTCGCCAATATTACCAGCCGAAAGCAAGCCAGGCAACGAATCGTCGCGTCATGAATTTTCTTTTGCAGCTTGAAAAATCCTTGTTATGCGCGTTCTTGAGCCTTTTCTGGCGAGGCATCGGCGCATTCGATGGCTGCCATCAAAAAAAACGGGTTGCAGGTTTTAACTAGGATCAATACAGTCGTAGTTGTTCGAGCGGCACAGGTGAGCAATTCTCAAAAAACACCTACCTCATGCCCGCTCCCGATGAGCGCGACTCACAACACTTGGTTATCCCCTGGAGTTAAAAATGAAGCAGCACATTCTGGTAATCGGCGCAGGTTTCGGTGGCATGTGGACCGCTTTGAGTGCCACGCGTCTGTTCGATATTCACGGCCACAACGACGTTGAAGTGACCGTGCTGGCTCCTCAGGCCGAGCTGCGTGTGCGTCCGCGCTTCTATGAACCGAATGCCCATCAACTGGCCGCGCCGATTGGCGATCTGTTTGATGTTGTAGGGGTCAATTTCATCAAGGGCGCGGCGCAGACCATCAACGTCGGGCAAAAACAGGTGGGCTATGTCGATGCCACAGGTGCCCAACAGGTCTGCAGCTACGACAAACTCGTTCTGGCCACCGGCAGTCGCCTGGCTTCGCCGAACACGCCGGGCGTGGCCGAACATGCCTTCGACGTCGATCAGATCGAACAGGCCGTGCGTCTGGAAAACCACCTCAAGGCGCTGGCCAGCCAGCCTCAAAGCAAGGCGCGCAACACGGTGGTGGTGGCCGGTGGTGGTTTCACCGGGATCGAAACGGCGACTGAAATGCCGAGCCGTCTGCGGGCCATCCTCGGCGACCGTGCCGACATCAATGTGATCATCGTTGACCGTGGCGACAAAATTGGCGGCTCGATGGGTGAGCAAATCGCCGAATCGATCGTCGAGGCCAGCCTGGCAACTGGTGTGCAATGGCACTTGAACGCCTCGGTTGTGTCGGTCGATGCCAACGGCGTCACCCTGTCCGACGGTGCTCGTATCGATGCCAACACCGTGGTCTGGACCACCGGCGTCCGCGCCAGCTCGCTGACCGAACAGATTCCGGCCGAACGCGATCACCTGGGCCGCCTGCATGTCGATGCGCACCTGAAAGTCATTGGCCAGGACGACATCTTCGCCACTGGCGACGTCGCCTATGCGGCCAGTGACGAGATCGGCAACCACGCCTTGATGACCTGCCAGCACGCTATTTCGCTGGGCCGTCACGCCGGCAACAACGTCGCCGCGCAGATTCTCGGTGTGGACCCGACGCCGTACAGCCAGCCGAAATACGTGACCTGCCTCGATCTGGGCGCCTGGGGCGCGGTGTACACCGAGGGTTGGGATCGTCAGGTCAAGTTGGTCAAGGAAGAAGCCAAGGCGCTGAAGACTCAGAT
Source organism: Pseudomonas sp. P1_F7 (assembly GCF_056405655.1). Classification (NCBI taxonomy): domain Bacteria; kingdom Pseudomonadati; phylum Pseudomonadota; class Gammaproteobacteria; order Pseudomonadales; family Pseudomonadaceae; genus Pseudomonas; species Pseudomonas sp. P1_F7. The sequence continues at coordinate 189,788 of NZ_JBFUBR010000008.1, read as the reverse complement.
CAATACCCAGTGGATCTATCCGCCAGCGGCTGATCGTGTCGCTGCATTGGCTTCGGCGGATCCGATGATTCCTGTGGCCTGATTGATTCGAACATCGGGTCTGAATAAAAAATCCCGCTCGGGTTCGCCTGAGCGGGATTTTTTACGCCTGGATTGCTTGTGTGAAAATTACCGTGTATTTTTTCATGAAATTAAAAATACAAAATTTCACGAGGCCGTATGTTTCAGCAATCCACCCGGCATGTCGCCAGTTACTACGCCCATACCTGCGCCGATCGTCTGGTCGATCGAGCCGCTCTGGAGGGCGAGCAAGACACTGAAGTGCTGATCATCGGGGCCGGGTTCAGTGGATTGCACACGGCTTTGCGCCTGGCGCTGGCCGGCAAGCGCGTGACCTTGCTCGAAGCCAGCCGGGTGGCCTGGGCCGCGTCCGGGCGTAATGGCGGCCAGGCGATCCTCGGCTGGTCGTGCGACATGCCACCGCTGGAAGCGGCGCTGGGTTACGAACGGGCGCGGCGCTTGTGGGACGGCATGCGCTGGGCCGCACGCGAGCTGCGTGACTTGCCCGGCCGCCATGGGTTCGATTGCGACTACCGCGCCGGTCATCTGTGGACTTCGGTGATGCCGCGTCGGGTCGGACTGCTGACCGAGTGGCAACACGAGGCCAGTCACAAATGGGGTCACGACAAACTGCAATTCATTCCACGGCAACAGTTGCCGGAGTGGGTGGCCAGCGAGCGTTATCAGGCGGGCCTGTTCGACCCCGAGGGCGGGCATCTGAATCCGCTGAAACTGGCCCTTGGCCTCGCGGATGCGGTTGAGCGGGCCGGTGGTCGCATACACGAGCAAAGCAAGGCGCTGAGCTATGGCGAGGAGGGCGACGGTTTTGTGGTGACGACCGAGCGCGGTCGTATTCGCGCCGATGTGCTGGTGCTGGCGTGCAACGCTTACCTCGATCGACTCGACCCGCAACTGGCCAGCTGCGTATTGCCGGTCGGCACCTATCAGGTCGCGACTGCGCCGCTGACGAAGGAGCAAGCCACCGCGTTGCTGCCGAGCAACGTGTGCGTGACCGACAACCAGTTCGTGCTCGATTATTTCCGCCGCACCCCGGATAACCGCCTGCTGTTCGGCGGCGGTTGCACTTACCTGGGCGGGATGCCCAAGGACATCGCCGCCGCGACCCGGCCGTTCCTGGAGCGCGTGTTCCCGCAACTCACGGGTGTCGGGCTGGAGTTTGCCTGGGGCGGGCACATCGACCTGACCCTCAAGCGCACACCGGATATCGGCCGTCGTGGCGATCTGTACTGGATGCAGGGGTATTCCGGGCATGGCGTGCTGCCAACACTGGCCGCGGCGCGGGCGGTGTCCGACGCGATCCTCGGTCAACCCGACGAACTGTCCCTGTACCAGGGCCTGAACAACGGCAGTTTCCCCGGCGGCAAATACCTGGCCGCGCCGCTGGAAGCCATCGGCAAGGCCTGGTATCGACTGCGCGACAGCATTTGAAGCGACACTTTCTGGAAGCCTCTAGATGGACATGCAAGAAGAAATCTCGGCGTTGGCGATCCTGATCCAGGACCTGCGCAAGCACAAGAAGTACACCCTGAAGGAATTGGCGGACAAAATCGGCCGCTCCGTCGGTTTTCTGTCCCAGGTCGAGCGCGGCCTGTCGCGCCCGACGGTAGCTGACTTGACCGCCATCAGCGAAACCCTGGGGGTGCCGACCACCTATTTCTACAGTCTGCCCAAACCCATGGCGTTGTCCTGGGTCACCCGCCCGGACGAGCGCCGCACGCTGTACTACGCCGATGGCATTACCGACATCCTCGTTTCGCCAAAAATGCGCGCGTCGTTCTCGATGCTCGAAAGCCAGCTGGAGCCCGGCGCCAGCAGTGGTGACCGGCATATGAAGGACAGCTCGGAGCAGGGCGGTTATGTCCTCGAAGGGGAACTGACCCTGTGGCTCGATGACAACGACCCGGTGACCTTGCGTCCCGGCGACAGCTTTCAACTGGCCAGCCATGCGCACTGTCGCTACGGCAACCTGTCCGACCAACTGACCCGCGTGCTTTGGGTTTACACCTGATAACAACAAGGAACAAAACGATGGATGCTGTGTGCTCTGAACTGCTGGCCGAGGTTCGCAACTTCCGCCACTGCAACCCCGAAGTGCGTTACGTCGACCTGATCTCCCTGGACATTCCGGGACATTTCTACGGCAAGCGCTACCCGATCGAGATGCTGGAAAAAGTCGCTGCCGGCAGTGCACTGAAACTGCCGCAAAACTGCGTGCTGCTCGGCACCCAGGGCGGACTGTTCAAGATCGGTGATTACTGCTTCAACGATGGTGACCCGGATGCGCTGCGCCGTTTGGTGCCTGGCACGCTGAAGCTGGTGAGCTGGGAAAAACAGCCCTTGGGCCAGATGCTGATCACCTCCGACGGCACGGAAAAACCGATCGAATTCGAACCGCGGGAAGTGCTGGCGCAGGTGCTGCAACGGCTCAAGCGCAAGGGCATTCATCCAGTGGTGGCCTTCGAGCTGGAGTTTTACCTGTTCGACAGCCGCTTGAAGGACGGCTTGCCGCAGTTCCCCCGTGATGAGCTGACCGGCGATGCCGATGATCAGCCGAACATGCACATCGAACGCTTGTCGCGATTCGCCCCGGTGCTCGATGAAATGGTCGAGACGGCGCGTGAGCAGGGCATCGATGCCACGGTGATTACCGCCGAACTCGGCCCGGGCCAGTTCGAAATCAACTTCGGCCATTGCGATGACGGCCTGCGCGCCGCCGACTGGGCCGCGCTGTTCTGCCGCAGCACCCGGGGCGTGGCGCTCAAGCACAACTACCGCGCCAGCTTCATGGCCAAACCTTACTTGCAGCACCCCGGCAGCGGCATGCACGTGCACGTCAGCCTGTATGACCAGGCCGGCAACAACCTGTTGGCGGCGAACGGGCAGCGGGCGCTGCGCCATGCAGTGGCCGGTTGCCTGGATGTGTTGCCGCACTGCATGCCGATCTTTGCCCCGAACCACAACGCCATGCGCCGCTTGAGCGCCACGGTGAACGTCGCGTCCCGCGCCAGTTGGGGCTTCGAGGATCGCGATGCCTGCTTGCGTATACCGGAGTCGGACGTCAAAAACCTGCGCATCGAACATCGCCTGGCGGGCGCCGATGCCAACCCTTATCTGGCGTTGGCGGCGATTCTGGTGGGGCTGGAGCAAGGTCTGGAAGGGGAGCGCGAGCCGATTGCACCGCTCAACGAAGACCGCAGCAGTGGTATCGATTTTCCGTTGGAAATGCTCGAAGCGGTGCAGTCCATGCAAAGTCACTCATCGCTGCGCGAAGGCTTGGGGGCAGAGTTCGTGGACGTCTACTGCGAAAACAAGCGTCAGGATCATCTGGCATTTCTGCATGACATCAGCGCGCGGGAGTATCGCTGGTTCCTGTAGCCGCCCCTAGAAAACATGTGGATATTGAAGGGGTTAGAAAGATTAGTAACTGAATAGTGAATAAAAATATCTTGTTACAGCCGGAAATATTCCGTAATATCCGCGCCGCGTTCACCACCACGGTTTATGCATTTTTAAATCCCAGGCGTCCATCAGCTGCCTGGGATTTTTTTTTGCCTGAAATTTAGTCGGCCGCTGACTCCAGCATCGGCGCTCGCTTGCCGAGCTTCATCAGCCAGTAGTAACTCAACGCCGGCACCAACAACCCTACGATCCACGCCAGATCCACCCCATCCAGCGCCGTGGCCACCGGACCGACGTACAGCGTGGTGTTCATGAACGGAATTTCCAGGGCAATCGCCAGCAGGAAACTGCCGCAGGCAATCCGGTTGACCCGCCCGTAGATCCCGTTCAGGTCGAAGATGTCGTCAATCCGGTACTGGCCTTTGCGCAGGCAGTAGTAGTCCACCAGATTGATCGCCGTCCACGGGATCAGGAAGTAGCTCATGAAGAAGATGAAGTTGAGGAAGAAGCTGATGAAGTCGTCCTGACTGATGGTGCACAGGGCCGTGGCCACCAGGCTGATCAGCAGCATGAACACGCCGCGTACTCGCGGGGTCACCTTGAGTCGGGCGAAAGGTTCGATCACGGTGATGGTCGACATGAACGCGCCGTACAGGTTGAACACGTTGATCGATACCTGGCCGTAGACGATGAAGGCGAACAGCAGCACCGCACCAGCGCCGAACAGACCGGCGACATGCCCGCCGACGTTGCTGGAAAAGTCGCTGATGCCGACGCTCAGGATCGCCCCGAGAATCATCATCCACGCACCGCCGCTGACCGTGCCGGCGTAGCTGTACCAGAACACCTGGGCGGTCGGCGTGTTGCTCGGCAGGTAGCGCGAATAGTCGGCGACGTAAGGCGCGTAGGACAGTTGCCAGGTCACGGCGATGCTCACCGCCACCAGGAACTTCGACAGCGAGAAGCCTGTCGGCAGCCATTGTTCGGCCGGGATCGGCAACTGCAAGGCGAGCACCGTGGCCGCCACGAACACCACCAGCGACAGAATTGACAGCAGCTTCTGCAAGCGGTGAATCAACCGATAGCCATAGAGCGCGACGACGAAGCACAACGCGCCGATCAGGTAGATATTGCCGGACATCGGCAGCGGGCTGACGGACTCCAGCGCCTGGGCCGCGAGCAAGGTGTTGCTGACGAAGAAGCCCAGGTAGATCAGCATCACGAACAGCAGCGGCAACACCGCCCCCAACACGCCGAATTGCGCCCGGCTCTGGATCATTTGCGGAATGCCCAGCTTCGGTCCCTGGGCCGAGTGGGAGGCCATGAAAATCGCCCCCAGCAACGAGCCGATGATGATCGCCAGCGCACTCCAGAACAGGTTGAGCCCCATCACCACCGGCAACACGCCGGAGGCGATGGTGGTGATGTTCATGTTGGCGCCGAACCAGATGTAGAACAGCGAGCCCGGCTTGCCGTGACGTTCGGCCTCGGGGATGAAATCGATGCTTCTTTTTTCGACTTGCATGGCGATCACTCCTGAGTCCGGACGAGGCGGGATTGCAGACGGGCGATGGTGCTTTCCAGCTGATGGGGCTGGTGGGCGAACAGATCCGGACGCTCGGGGATCAGGCTCAGGTAGTCGCGGTGTTCCAAGGCGCGCAGGCATTCGGTCGTGGTTAGGATTTCCAGTGCGTAGACCCAGTTGGTCATGATCAGCAGGGCCGAGTAATGCCCGGCCTCGGTGGTCGTGGTGCAGGCATCACTGACCAGGCGCACGTGATAGCCCAGGGCGAAAGCATCGAACACGCTGGTGAGTACGCAGACGTCGGTCAGCACGCCGCAGACGATCAGCGTGTCGACCTCCATTGCCTTGAGTCGGGCGTCGAGGTCGGTGCGGTGAAAGGCACTGTAACGGCCCTTGTCGATGATCAATTCACCGGGCTGCGGCGTCAGCGCCTCGATGATTTCCACTTGCCGGGTGCCGGCGCGGTAACTGCCGGGGCCACCGTCGGCGGCCAGAGGTTCGCCGTGGGGCAGGTCACTGCCGTCGGCCTGATTGATGTGGCGGGTATAGACGACAGGCATCCGCTGACGGCGGGCGGTATCGAGCAAGGCGGCGGTATTGGCGACTACCGTGTCGAGGTTTTCGAGGACGAATCCGTCCTCCTGCTGCATGTCGATGATCAACAGCGCGTTGTTATTGTTCATTGGGCAAACCTGATCAAAGGCGAAACACAAGGCACCGTACGCGCCATGCAATGGCGAGACGCGGGGTGCGTGATTGGCTGTTCGGGTGGGCTCAGTGAACTATTTGCCAGAAGCCGTTCTGCTTGGCCGAAACGCTGGCGCGCAGGCGTTTGAAATGCAGGTGCGAAGCGGTCCATTCACCGCGCAGGTAAGCCCGCGCGGCGCCGCAGGGAAGGGCGAGTGATGGGAGACGACCGGTAAGCATTGGAATCGACCCCTGTAGGAGCGAGCTTGCTCGCGAAAAACATCTGCACAACGCGGTCATTCAGATGGCGCGCGTTATCGTTGGCGTCCATCGCGAGCGAGCTCGCTCCTACCTGAACGCTGGCACCACGTGCTTGATGAACAGCTCCAGGGATTTTTTCTTCTCCGCGTGGGGCAGGCTGTTATCGCACCAGAAGCTGAATTCGTCGACCCCCAGTTCCTGGTAGTACTTGATGCGCGGAATGATTTCTTCCGGGGTGCCGATCATGGCGGTCTTGTGCAGGCTTTCCAGTTCGAACTCGGGGCGACCGGCGAATTTCTCTTCCGGGCTCGGCGCGAGGAAGCCGTTGACCGGGGTGGTCTTGTTGCCGAACCAGGCATCGAAGGTGCGGTAGAACTTCGAGATCGCCTTGGCCCCGACTTGCCAGCCTTCGGGATCGTCAGCGGTGTGCACGTGGGTGTGGCGCAACACCATCAATTGCGGGCGCGGCACGCCAGGATTGTTGTCCAGCGCGGCCTGGAATTTGTTCTTCAGGTCGAGGACTTCCTCGTCGCCTTTCATCAGCGGCGTGACCATGACGTTGCAGCCGTTGGCCACGGCGAAGTTGTGCGAGTCCGGGTCGCGGGCGGCGATCCACATCGGCGGGTTCGGCTGCTGGATCGGCTTGGGCACGCTGGTGGAGGTCGGGAATTTCCAGATGTCGCCGTCATGGGCGTAGTCGCCGTTCCACAGGGCCCGTACCACCGGGACCATTTCCCGCAGCGCCTGGCCGCCGGAGGATGCCGGCATGCCGCCGGCCATGCGGTCGAACTCGATCTGGTAGGCGCCACGGGCCAGACCGACTTCCATGCGCCCGTTGCTGATCACGTCGAGCAACGCGCATTCACCGGCCACCCGCAGCGGATGCCAGAACGGCGCGATGATGGTGCCGGCGCCCAGGTGGATGGTGGTGGTCTTGCCCGCCAGATAAGCCAGCAGCGGCATCGGGCTTGGCGAGATGGTGTACTCCATGGAGTGGTGTTCGCCGATCCACACGGTGCTGAAACCACCGGCCTCGGCCATCAGCGTCAGTTCGGTCAGGTCTTCGAACAACTGGCGGTGGCTGACGCTTTCGTCCCAACGTTCCATGTGTACGAACAGGGAAAACTTCATGACGCTTACCTCGGATCTTTTGTTGTTGGCCTGTCGACTGCGGGCCTGTTGGTTGTTGGTATACCATAATACTAAATTGTAGAAAAATATATTCTGACGAACAGTCCGGATCTCAGTCAGTAAAAGGTAGATCAAGCGCCACAGGTTGTATGTCAGTCATGTGATCGCTTCAGGCCAGAACGGGCAAAGCACCCATCTTGCCGTGGCAATACACCAGCGGGCCGGCATTCTGGTTGGGCACGATCAGGTTTTTCACCGCGCCGACCATGATGGCGTGGTCACCGCCTTCATATTCGCGCCACAGCTCACATTCGATGACCGCCGTGGCGTTGGCCAGAATCGGGTTGCCCAGTTCGCTCAACGTCCACTCGATCCCCTGGGCCTTGTCCTTGCCCTTGCGCGCGAAGGCATAGGCTTCGTTTTGCTGGCCGCCGGACAGCACGTGAATGGCAAAACGTTTGTTCTTGATCAGGACCGGGTAGGAGTCGGAGCTGTAGTTGGGGCAGAACAACACCAGGGCCGGGTCCATCGACAGCGAGCTGAAGGCGCTGGCGGTCAGGCCGACGATTTGCCCGTCGTCATCCAGGGTGGTGATCACGGTCACTCCGGACGGGAACGAACCCATGACTTGTTTGTAGATGGCGGCATCGATCATTGGACGGTCCTCGGTGGTGTTGCGCGGTTCTTATTTGTTTGTAGGTCTGATGGTATACCGTAATACATCTATTGCAAGGCCTTTTTGGGTGAACCGATAAACGTACGGATTTCGTCTGAAGCTCAATGATTACGGGGCTTTCAGCTAGCCAGTGCTGGCGTGAATCGGGCAGGATGCCGGTTCAGACGGGGGTTCAAAGTCCGGATCAGTCTTGTTTAAAGTTTGGAATACCATAATATGGTCCGCATCTGAGGGGCGGCCAAAGAGTCCCCCCGGTTTGGCTTCATACAAAGATAAGAACAGACAAACTCGAGTTCATGCACATGTCCCAGATGTCCCGGCAAGATCCGTTGATCGAGAACCACACGGTCGACTACGTTCCACTCGCAGAGCGCCACGGGAAGGCCCGCGATCTTTTCACCCTGTGGTTCAGCACCAACATCGCGCCACTGCCGATCGTCACCGGCGCCATGGTGGTCCAGGTGTTCCACCTCAACCTGTTCTGGGGTCTGCTGGCGATTGCCCTCGGGCACATGGTCGGCGGTGTGGTGATTGCCCTCGCGTCGGCCCAAGGGCCGTGCATGGGCATTCCGCAGATGGTGCAGAGCCGTGGTCAGTTCGGTCGCTACGGTGCGCTGCTGATCGTGTTCTTCGCGGCGCTGATCTACATCGGCTTCTTCATTTCCAACATCGTGCTGGCAGGCAAATCGATTGTCGGCATTGCGCCGTCGGTCCCGGTGCCGGCCAGTATTCTCATCGGTGCCCTCAGCGCCACGGCCATCGGGGTGATCGGTTATCGCTTCATCCATACCCTGAACCGTATCGGCACCTGGGTGATGGGCAGCGCGTTGCTCACCGGTTTCCTCTACATCTTCGCCCATGATCTGCCGGCGGATTTTTTCACCCGCGGCGGATTCAACCTGTCCGGCTGTCTGGCCACGGTGTCGCTGGGCATCATCTGGCAGATCAGCTTCTCGCCGTACGTGTCGGATTACTCGCGCTACCTGCCGGCGGACATCGGCATTACTCGGCCATTCTTCGCCACCTATCTGGGGGCGACGCTGGGCACGATCCTGTCCTTTACCTTCGGTGCCGTGGCGGTACTGGCAACCCCGGAAGGCACCGAGGCGATGGCGGCGGTCAAGCAGTCCACCGGCTGGCTGGGGCCGATCCTGATGGTGCTGTTCCTGCTCAACATCATCAGCCACAACGCCTTGAATCTGTATGGCGCGGTGCTGTCGATCATCACTTCGATCCAGACCTTCGCCAGCCAGTGGACGCCGAGCATCAAGGTGCGCGTGGTGTTGTCGGGCATCGTGCTGGCGGGCTGCTGCGTGGTGGCGCTGGGTGCCTCGGCGAATTTCATTTCGCAGTTCATCGGCCTGATTCTGGCGCTGTTGCTGGTGCTGGTGCCGTGGGCCTCGATCAACCTGATCGACTTCTACCTGATCAAGCGTCGTCGCTATGACATCGCCTCGATCTTCCGCGCCGACGGCGGCATCTACGGTCGCTTCAACCTGCACGCGATCATCGCCTACTTCATCGGCATCATCGTGCAGTTGCCGTTCGCCAATACGTCGCTGTATGTCGGGCCCTACGCCAATCTGGTAGACGGCGCGGACCTGTCGTGGCTGGTGGGGCTGGTGGTGACATGCCCGTTGTATTACTGCCTCGCTACGCGCAGCCAGGCGCAGGAAAGCCGTTCTGTGAAGTTCGGCTATACCGACTGAGGCAAAAGGGTTTGGTGTTCGTCTGAAAAATGCCCGGCCCGTCGCCGGGCATTTTTGTTTTCGGCAACCGCTCAGGAATGCTTGAACACATTCAGGCCGCGTTGTACCGCCGGCCTGGCTTCGACCGTGTCGAACCAGCGCGATAGCTGTGGAAGTTGCTTCCAGTCCAGTCGATCACGGAACGCTGTGGCAATGGTGAACGCCGAAATGTCGGCCATGGAGAACTGCGCTCCGGCCATGAATTCGTCCGTCAAAAAACTTTGGGCGTAGGTGAGTTGCTCGATCACCCGCAGATCGATGATCGCCGCCGCCTTGTCCTGCCCCGCCTGGTGCAGAAAAAATGCGGCATGGCTGGGGGCGATGACGTCGGTCACGAAAAAGAAATAGCGGTCAATCACCCGGATGCGCTCAGGTCCGGGCTGCGCCGGTGCCAGCCGTCCAGGCGCCTTGGAATCGGCGTACTGGATAATGGCGTTGGACTGGTTGATGACCAGCGCCGGCGTTTTCCCGTAATCGATCAGGGTCGGGACTTTCCCGGCCGGGTTAAGCGCCAGGAAGGCCGGCCCACGATGCTCCTGTGCATACAGGTCGAGCCTGCGTGCCGTGTAAGCAATGCCGGCCTCTTCAAGAGCAATCGCTGCCCGCAGACTGTTGCCGGTATTAGCGCCGTAGAGCTGTAGCTGATCGTTCATGGGTCATTGCTCTTGTAGGGACACACAAGCAGCTACCGAACGCTGCTGATGATGTCAGTATGATGAAAATCCGCCGCACCGATATGCAAAAACAGTGATCGTCCATACCCCTGCGCGACAAGGCTTATCCCTCCACGAAAACTACTTTCACTGCGTTTGATAATAGCCTCTCGAAATGTTTTAAGAGTTTCACAAGCCAGCCAGTCAACCCTCACCTCGAACTTCCGATGCGCAAGTCACTCATCGGGCGCACCTGTTTTCGCGCTCGTGTTGAGTGCTGTTGCGTGGGCGGCAATCGGGCCCTGTCTGGCGCTGAAGCCCTCAAATAACGATAAGAAACACCCAGGAGCACCGTATGTTCAAACGCGCCATTCCCACCGCAGTTCTGTTGGCCACCGGTTCGCTGTGTGCGCAGGCCGCCGATTCCGCCGCCCATGGTTTTCTCGAAGACAGCAAAGCCAGCCTCTCGATGCGCACCTTGTATTTCAACAGCGACAATCGCGATGGCAGCGCTGCCCCTTCGAAAACCGAAGAGACGGCCCAGGGTTTTGTGCTGCGCTATGAGTCGGGGTTTACCCAGGGCACCTTGGGGTTCGGGCTCGATGCTCAGGCATTGCTCGGCATCACACTGGACAGCGGAGCGGGGCGCCACGTCGGTAGCGGCATGATCCCGACTGACGGCGACGGCGCTGCCGACGCCTGGAGCAGCTTCGGTCCTACGGCGAAGATGCGCCTTGCCAGGACCGAATTTCGCTACGGCACCTTGCTGCCAAAGTTGCCGATCCTTCTGGCGAACGATGCTCGCGTGTTGCCGCAATCGTTTACCGGCGCGCAGATCACCTCGAACGACATTGATGGCCTGACATTGACCAGCGGTGTGCTTGAACACGCGGTAGGACGCGCCTCGACGGACCGCACCGGCTTGTCGGTCGCCGGCGGCACGCAGGACAGCAACAAGTTCTACTACGCCGGCGCTGACTACAACCTCACCAAAACGCTCAAGACCCAGTATTACTTCGCGCAACTGGAGGACTTCTACAACCAGAACTTTCTCGGTCTGACGCATATTTTGTCCATCGACAGCGCCAGCTCACTGATCACTGACCTGCGCTACTTCCGCACCACCTCGAGCGGTGCCAACAGCACCGCCTCCGGCCGTGCGCAAGGTTATCGGGTATCGGGTTATACCGACGACAACGACGGTGAAATCGACAACAGCACCTGGTCTGCGATGGTCACCTACACCCATGGAGGCCACGCGGTGACGGTGGGCCATCAGCGTGTGGGCGATGGCAGCAACTTCGTCCAGCCCAACCAGGGCAGCCTGGTGGACAAAGGAGCGGGCGGCGGCAGCGTCTACCTGCCCACCGACAAGATGATCCAGAACTTTGCCCGGGCCGGCGAGCAGACGAACTTTGGCCAATACACCTACGACTTCGCGCCCTTGGGCGTGCCGGGCCTGAAAGCCTCGATCGTGTATTTGAAGGGCACGGACATCAAGGTGCAAAACGCCAGCGACCAGTCCGAGTGGGAGCGCGACATGACCCTGGACTACGTGCTGCAATCGGGCACGTTCAAGGGGGTGGGTTTCACACTGCGTAACGCCAAGTCCAATACCGATGCCGGGCGCAATGTGGATCAGAATCGACTGATCATCAATTACACGTTGTCGTTGTTGTAATCACGCCACAACCCCTGTGGGAGCGAGCCTGCTCGCGAATGCAGAGTGTCAGTCAATGCAGGTGTCGACTGACCCACCGCCATCGCGAGCAAGCTCGCTCCCACAAAGGATTGATGTCGAACACAAAGTCCGCGTACGACGAAAATCCACTGTGGGAGCGAGCTTGCTCGCGATGGCGGACTGACAGGCAACAGAGATGTACGGTGTAGGGCTTAACGAAAAAACTCCCCCGGTGTTTCGCCGAATTGCTGGCGGAAGGCAGCGATAAAAGCCGACGTCGAGTCGTAGCCACAGGACAACGCGACGTCGGTCACTCGCTCGCCCTGTTCCAGTGGCGTCAGGGCGCCGAGCAGGCGCAAACGCTGACGCCAGGCGCGAAAGGTCAGGCCGGTGTCGCGCAGGAACAGGCGACTGAGGGTTTTCTCGGTGACGCCGAACTTGTCGCTCCAGTGACTGAGCGTGGTCTGTTGCTCCGGGTGCGACTCCAGGCTTTGAGCGATCTGCCGCAGTCGGCTGTCCTGGGGCAGGGGCAGCATCAAATCGATCTGTGGCGCTTCAGCCAATTGATCCAGAATCACCTGGGCCAGCCGACCGTGCGGACCGTTCTGATCGTATTCCACCGGAATCTGGCTGAAGGCACGGATCAACTCGCGCAACAGATCGCTGACCCCCAACACATGACAGCCCGGCGGCGCCCAGGTCGAGACGCTGCAATCGATGTACAGGCTGCGCATTTCCGTGCGCGGCGAGCTGAACACCCGGTGCGGCATGCCCGCCGGAATCCACACCGCACGCTCCGGCGGGGCGACGAAACGCCCGACGCCGGTCTGTATTTCGAGCACGCCCTGAATCGCGTAGGAAAGCTGCACCCACGGGTGGCTGTGGCGCCGGGTCAGGGCGCGATTGGGCAGCGATTCGGTACGGCCGTAGAGCGGTCGTGGCAGGCTGGACAGCCCGGGAATACTGCGTCGAACACTCTTGTCATGTCCTTTAGGCGGCATCAGCTGGCTCATCGGCGTTAGTCGGTAATTCCCAGTCACGTTAGAGTCGCTTTCACGTACTGGCAACCCCCGGATGATCAACCCCATGACTCGCCCCCGTTTGTTACCCGACAACTTCACCCTGACCCTGATCGGCGTGGTGACGCTCGCCAGCCTGCTGCCCGCCAGCGGTGAGGTTGCGGTCGGTTTTGGCTGGCTGACCAACATCGCCATCGCACTGTTGTTTTTCCTGCATGGCGCCAAGTTGTCCCGCGAATCGATCCTTGCCGGCGCCGGGCACTGGCGCCTGCATTTGCTGGTGTTCAGCCTGACCTTCGTGCTGTTCCCGTTGCTCGGCCTGGCGCTCAAGCCGCTGCTGTCGCCGCTGATCGGCAATGACCTGTACATGGGCATGCTTTACCTGTGCGCGCTGCCCGCCACGGTGCAGTCGGCGATTGCCTTTACCTCGCTGGCACGGGGCAACATCCCGGCGGCGATTTGCAGTGCGGCGGCGTCCAGCCTGTTCGGGATTTTTCTCACGCCGCTCTTGGTGACCCTGCTGCTGAATGTCCACGGCGAAGGCTCCTCGACCCTCGACGCCATCCTCAAGATCAGCGTGCAGTTGCTGCTGCCATTCATTGCCGGACAGATCGCCCGGCGCTGGATCGGCAACTGGGTGGCGCGCAACAAGAGCTGGCTGAAGTTCGTCGATCAGGGTTCGATTTTGCTGGTGGTCTACGGGGCGTTCAGCGAGGCGGTGATCGAAGGCCTCTGGCATCAGATTCCGCTGTGGGAACTGGCCGGGCTGGTGGTGGCGTGCTGTGTGCTTCTGGCATTGGTGCTGGTGGCCTCAACCGTGCTGGGCAAGGCATTCGGCTTCAATCAGGAAGACCGCATCACCATTCTCTTCTGCGGCTCGAAGAAAAGCCTGGCAACCGGCGTACCGATGGCCCAGGTGTTGTTTGCCGGTAGCACCATTGGCGTGCTGATCCTGCCGTTGATGCTGTTCCACCAGATTCAACTGATGGTCTGTGCGGTGCTGGCGCAGCGTTATGCCAATCGGCCGGAATCGATTCCAGAGCTGATGGCCCAGGTTGATCCCTGATGATCCGGGACTGGAGCGGTAAAGGCTCCAGTCCCGGTATCGATTACCGCTGGTCAGCCGCCAATGGCGGGGTGCGCGGCGGGATCATGCGTTTGTTTCCGGTCGACTCGAACGCCGACGCCAGGTGCAGCAGTGACGAGTCGTCATAGGCGCGCCCGGCAAACGTCAGGCCGACCGGCATGCCGATGTCCGGCATCACGCCCATCGGCACAGTGACCGTTGGCACACCAAGATGACGGATAGCGAGGTTGCCGTTGGCGACCCATACGCCGTTGCTCCAGGCGATGTCCGCCGATTGCGGGTCGACATCGGCATTCGCCGGGCCCACATCGGCGACCGTCGGGAACAGCACAGCGTCGAGACCCAGCCGATCCATCCAGTCTTCCAGATCGATCTTGCGGGTCTTTTCCAGTCCGCGCAGGCCGTCCGGCACTGTGCTGATCTGATCCCACGGCGTAATGCCGCGCTCAGCCATACGCACGTATTCGTCCATGCCCGCAGCCAAGTCGCCCTCGCGATTGGGCAGGGTGCCCGGGTCGTGAGGGAAGATCTGCGGACCGTCGACATCGACCAGACGGTTCAGTTTCGGATCGCCGTTGGCCTGCAGGAAATCATCGAACGCCCAGGCGGTCAGGTCCCACAGTTCATGGTGTAAAAATTCCTTGGAGACGATGCCGCGATTGAACACGGTCGGCGCGCCCGGGCGATCGCCCTCGCAATTGGAGACCAGCGGGAAATCCACTTCGAGCACTTCGGCACCCGCGTCTTCCAGGGCCTTGCGCGCCTGTTCCCAGAGCCCGATCACTGAAGGACGGGTGTTGATGCGTTGGCCGGTCGGGCCACCAATGCCCGGCGCTTCAGAGGTGCCGGCTTCAGGGTCGGCGTTGATGTACATGCGCGGGATGCCGAACTTCTTGCCTTTGAGCGCATCGCTGTTGGCAGCCAGCGCCGCGTAGGATTTGGGGCGCACCAGGGACGAGCTCGGGATCGGCACCCAGGGTTGCAGGCGCCACAGATCGCCACGGGTGTCCGGGTCATCGGCGACCACCACGTCGAGCACTTCGAGCAGGTCGGCCATGGTCCGGGCAAACGGCACGACCACGTCCATGGTCGGGGTCAACGGCCAGTTGCCGCGCACCGAGATCACCCCGCGTGAAGGGGTGTAGGCGCACAAACCATTGTTCGAGGCCGGGCCGCGACCGCTCGACCAGGTTTCTTCCGCCAGGCCAAAGGCCGCGAAACTCGCGGCAGTAGCAGTACCCGCGCCGTTCGACGAACCGGAGGCGAAAGGGGCGGTGAGGTAGTCAGCGTTGTACGGGCTCTCGGCGCGGCCGTAGACGCCGCGCTGCATCCCGCCGTTGGCCATCGGCGGCATGTTGGTCTTGCCCAGGCAGATCGCCCCGGCGGCGCGCAGGCGTTCGATGGTGAACGCATCGCGATAGGCGACCAGGTCTTTGAAGGCCGGGCTGCCGGAAGCGGCAGTCAGCCCCTTGACCAGATAACTGTCCTTGGCGGTGTAAGGGATGCCGTCCAGCGGTCCCAGCGCCTGGCCCTTGGCGCGACGGGCGTCAGACGCCTGCGCTTCGGCGAGGGCCTCGGGGTTGCGCACCACGACCGCGTTCAGGGCGGTGGGCGTCTCGGGGCCGTCATAGGCGTCGATCCGCGCGAGATAGGCCTGGACCAGTTCAACCGAGGTGGTCAGGCCGGATTCGAGCGCAGCGCGCAGCTCGGCAATGGAAACTTCGGTAACTTCGATCATGCTGCCACCGCCGCTTGCAGGTGGAGGGTCCCAAACACTTCACTTTTCTCGAAATGGACTTTCATATCGTTATTCTCGTTGCACTGTGTGGCACGACAGGGTCGGGTGTTAAAAATACTGAGCACTATTTAGCATTAAACCGGGATTTTAGGAATCCGTTGTCCAATTTATCTTACAGGCGACAGAAAAAAGGCCACCACAACCCGACGTTGTGGTGGCCCGAGGGTGACTCATTATAGTGGCCCGCGCGCGCAGGCCAATGGATCAGTGAGCGCCGGCGGCCTTGTTCAGGTCGCTTTCGGCCCATTCGGTGTAGACGCAGGCATCGGCGGTGGCCCAGCGCACCCGCACCGGGTCACCGGCCTTGAGCGGCATGCCAGCGGCGGACAGTGCCTTGACCGTCATCGAGGTGCCGCCAGCGGTGACCACGCTGCAGGTCTGGCTTTCGCCGAGAAACAACACTTCAACGACCTTGGCCGAGACTTCGTTCCAGCCGGCGGCCAGCGGTTCGGCAATGGCTTGTTCATTGCTCAGGGCCAGGGCTTTTTCCGGACGCACCATCAGCAGCACGTCCTGGTCGGTTTGCAGGCTGGCGGTGAGTCGGATCGACAGCGGCTGCCCTTCGAAGGTCGCCACCGCATTACCCTGGGCCTTGAGCTTGAGGAAGTTCGAGTTGCCGAGGAACGAGGCGACAAAGGCGTTCGGCGGATTCTGGTACAGGTCATAACCACTGCCGAGGCCGACGATCTTGCCGTGACTGAAAATCGCGATGCGCTGGGACAGGCGCATGGCTTCTTCCTGATCGTGGGTCACGTAGACGATGGTGATGCCCAGGCGCCGATGCAGCTGACGCAGTTCATCCTGCAAGTCTTCGCGCAGTTTTTTGTCCAGCGCGCCCAGCGGTTCGTCCATCAGCAGGATGCGTGGTTCGTATACCAGCGCCCGTGCAATGGCGACCCGTTGCTGCTGGCCGCCGGACAGTTGCGAAGGGCGGCGATGGGCGAATTGCTCAAGCTGCACCAGCTTGAGCATCGCATCGACCCGGCGCTCGCGTTCGGCGGCGGCCAGTTTGCGGATGGCCAGCGGGAAGGCGATGTTGTCGCGCACCGACAGGTGCGGGAACAGCGAGTAGCGCTGGAACACCATGCCGATGTCGCGTTTGTGCGGCGGCACGTTCACCAGCGACTGGCCGTTGACCAGGATCTCGCCGCTGCTCGGGGTTTCGAAGCCGGCAAGCATCGACAGCGTGGTGCTTTTGCCCGAGCCGCTGGAGCCGAGGAAGGTGAGGAATTCACCGTCCTTGATGTCCAGCGAGATGTTGTCCACGGCGGCAAAGTCGCCGTAGTGCTTGTTCAGGTTACGCAGGCTGACCAGGGGTTTGTCATTTTGCTGCGCGGAATCTTTGATCACTGCACTCATGTCGTACTCCTGGCGCTCAAGCGCTGATTTCGTTGCGCCGGCGCAGAGCGGCGGCGATCACCATGACCAATACCGAGAGGCCGATCAGCAGCGTCGAAGCGACGGCGATCACGGGCGTCAGGTCCTGGCGCAGGGTGGTCCACATTTTCACGGGAAGGGTTTGCAGGGTCGGGCTGGCCATCATCACGCTGAGCACCACTTCATCCCACGAGACGAGGAAGGCGAAGAGGGCGCCGGCCACCATGCCCGGACGGATCGCCGGGAAGGTCACCTTGAACACCGCTTGCAAGCGCGAGGCGCCGCAGATCACCGCCGCATCTTCAATCGACTGATCGAACAGCTTCAGCGAGTTGATGATCGAGATGATGGTGAACGGCAACGCGACGATCACGTGGCTGACCACGAAGGCGAACATGGTCCCGGTGTAACCCAGTTTCAGGAACAGCGCATACACCGCCACGGCGATGATCACCAGCGGCACGATCATCGGCAGGGTGAACAGGCCGTAGAGCATTTCCCGGCCGGGAAAGCGGCCACGCACCAGGGCGAACGCGGTGGGCAGGCCCAAAGCGACGGCGAAGAAGGTGGTCAGCACCGCGACCTTGAGGCTGGCCATGGCCGCGTTCATCCAGTCGGCATTGGAGAAGAACTGGCCGTACCATTTCAGCGTCCAGCCCGGCGGCGGGAACACCAGCCATTGCGACGATCCGAACGACAGCAGCACGATGAACACGATCGGTAGCAGCAGGAACAGACCGATCAGCCCGGTGGTGGCATACAGGCCGAAGCGCATCCGGCGGCTCATGGCATTGGGGGTCAGGAGCATGACGGCTTACCTCGCGTTGCTGGCGCCAACCGGGGATTCCGGCTGGAGCTTCAGGTAGAAGTAGAACAACACCAGCGTGATCACGATCAGCAACGCGGCGCCGGCGCTGGCCAGGCCCCAGTTGAGGAACGACTGCACCTGCTGAATGATGAACTCGGGCAGCATCATGTTCTGCGCACCGCCCAGCAGCGCCGGGGTCACGTAGTAACCAAGGGACATCACGAACACCATCAGGCCACCGGAGAACAGCCCCGGCCGGCACAGCGGCAGGAACACCCGGAAGAAGTTGGTCCACGGACTGGCCCCGCAGATCGAACCGGCCTGCAGGATCATCGGGTCGATGGCCTGCATGGTCGCTTGCAACGGCAGCACGATGAACGGGATCATGATGTAGCTCATGCCGATCACCACCCCGGTGAGGTTGTGCACCATCTCCAGCGGTTGATCGATGATGCCCATGGCCATCAGCGCCTTGTTGATCACCCCGGAGGCTTGCAGCAGCACCAGCCACGAATAAGTGCGGGCGAGCAGGCTGGTCCACATCGACAGCAGCACGATGTTCAGGATCCAGCGGCCCCAGCCGCGGGGCACCAGGGTGATCGCCCAGGCCAGCGGGAAGCCCAGCAACAGGCTGAACAGGGTCACAAGGCCAGCCACCGAGAAGGTGTTGAGCAACACCCGGGCATAGGCCGAGTTGGCGAACAGCTGTTCGTAATTGCCCAGGCCCGGCACCGGTTCCAGCACGCCGCGCAGCAGCAGGCCAATCAACGGCGCGAGAAAGAACAGGCCGAGAAACAGCAGGGCGGGCACCAGGTTGCTCGCGCCACGCCAGCGCTGGGCCAGGGAAGGGGATTGCGTCATCACAGCTGCCTTGGCGGGGGCCGAACCGGCAGCGCCAGTGGCGCTCCCGGTGGCAGTGGATGGACGAGACGCGGTTGCCGTCATTTTCATTTGACCAGCCATTCGTTCCACCGTGTCGCGATGGCCGGACCGTTCTTGGCCCAGTACGCGAAATCAAGAGTGATCTGATCCTTTGCGTAAGCGGTCGGCAGGTTTGGCGCCAGCGTCGAGTCCAGGCGCTGCACGCTGTCGACGTTGACCGGGGCGTAGGCGGTCAGGTTGGAGAAGTCGGCCTGGCCTTTGGCGCTGCTGGCGTTGGCCAGGAACTTCATCGCCGCGTCCTTGTTTTTCGAACCCTTGGGAATGACCAGGATGTCGGCCATGACCAGGTTCTGTTTCCAGCTTACGCCGACTGGGGCGCCGTCTTCTTGCAGGGCATGAATCCGGCCGTTCCAGAACTGGCCCATGCTCGCTTCACCGGAGGCCAGCAGCTGCTGCGACTGCGCGCCGCCGCCCCACCAGACGATGTCTTTCTTGATGGTGTCGAGTTTCTTGAACGCGCGGTCCAGGTCCAGCGGGTAGAGCTTGTCCGCCGCTACACCGTCGGCCAGCAGCGCCAGTTCCAGTACGCCAGGGCTTGGCCATTTGTAGAGGGCGCGTTTGCCGGGGTAGGTCTTGGTGTCGAACAGCGCGGACCAGTCCTGAGGTTTGCTGGCGCCGAGCTTGCCTTCGTTGTAGCCGAGGACGAAGGAGAAGAAGAACGAGCCGACGCCGTGATCGCTGACGAAACGCGGGTCGATCTTGTCGCGTTCAATGACTTTGAAATCGAGGGGTTCGAGCAAGCCTTCGGCGGCGGCGCGCAGGGCGAAGTCGGCTTCGACGTCGACCACGTCCCACTGCACGTTGCCGCTTTCGACCATGGCCTTGAGCTTGCCGTAGTCGGTCGGGCCATCCTGCACAACGGTGATGCCGCTGGCCTTGCTGAACGGGTCGGCCCAGGCCTGCTTCTGCGCATCCTGGGTGCTGCCGCCCCAACTGACGAAGTTGACGCTTTCAGCCGCCAGCAATGCCTGGCTGGTCACGCTCAGCAGTCCCGCAAAAAGAACCGCGGTCGCACGTTTGTTCAACACCATTTTCACGCCCTCATTGTTGTGTTTATGAGCGGGGCTTTCGAGTGCCCGCCTATCGGGAGCATCAGGTCCGTCGAGTCAGTTCTGACTGTCCGGTCTATGGAATATCATATTATGGTATTCCAAACTTTGTGCAAGCACTTTGCCGTACCGGCTATCAGCCAAAAGTGGTTTTTTGGCTCTGGGGTTTGGCCTGAGCCTGTCAGGCAATGCAATCCCTTGTGGGAGCGAGCTTGCTCGCGATGAGGGCGTGTTAGTCGATACAAGTGATGACTGTCATACCGCTATCGCGAGCAAGCTCGCTCCCACAGGGAATTGCGCTAAACCGA
This sequence comes from Pseudomonas sp. P1_F7, assembly GCF_056405655.1. NCBI lineage: Bacteria > Pseudomonadati > Pseudomonadota > Gammaproteobacteria > Pseudomonadales > Pseudomonadaceae > Pseudomonas > Pseudomonas sp. P1_F7. The sequence goes on along the minus strand of NZ_JBFUBR010000008.1, from coordinate 169,558 downwards.
GGGTCAGTCGGTGAATGGAATACTCTCCACCACCTCCAGGTCATACCCGGTCAAGCCCGCATACTTCAGCGGCGGGCCGAGGTGGCGCAGTTTGCCGACACCCAGGTTCTGCAGGATCTGCGCACCGGTGCCCACCTCCGAGTAAATCCGCGACTGCGAACGGCTGAACTGCCGGGGCGGCTGGGTCAATTGCGGCACCCGCTCGAGCAACGCCTGCGAGGATTCGTGATTGGCCAGCACCACCACCACGCCGTGGCCTTCGGCGGCGACACGCTGCAAGGCGGCCCACAATGTCCAGTTGCTCGGCCCGCTGTACTCGGCACCAACCAGATCGCGCAATGGATCGATCACATGCACCCGCACCAGTGTCGGTTGCTCGCGGCGCAGATCGCCCATGACCATGGCCATGTGGACACCGCCTTCGATGCGATCCTCAAAGGTGATCAGACGAAAGGTGCCGTGCACGGTCGGCAGATCACGCTCACCGATGCGCACGATGGTGTGCTCGGTGCTGAGGCGATAGTGAATCAGGTCGGCGATGGTGCCGATCTTGATCCCGTGCTTGCGCGCGAACACTTCCAGGTCCGGACGGCGGGCCATGGTGCCGTCGTCGTTCATCACTTCGACGATCACCGAGGCGGGCGTATGGCCGGCCAGGCGTGCCAGGTCGCAGCCGGCTTCGGTGTGGCCGGCGCGGGTCAGCACGCCGCCTTCCCGGGCGCGCAACGGGAAGATGTGGCCGGGCTGCACGATGTCGGCGGGGCCGGCTTGGGCGGCGACGGCAGCGGCCACGGTGCATGCACGATCGGCAGCGGAGATACCGGTGGTCACACCGACGGCGGCCTCGATGGACACGGTGAACGCGGTGCTGAACACGCTGCCGTTGCTCGGCACCATCTGCTCCAGGCCCAGGCGTTTGCAGTGTTCGTCGGTCAGGGTCAGGCAGATCAGGCCCCGGGCTTCACGGGCCATGAAGCTGATCGCCTCGGGTGTGCAGCAATCGGCGGCCAGCAACAGGTCGCCTTCGTTTTCCCGGTCTTCATCGTCGACCAGCAGGACCATTTTGCCGAGGCGGTAATCTTCGATGATTTCTTCGATGCTGTTGAAGGCCATGCTGGAGTCTCAGTGTTTGTTGGATTGGTAATGTGGTATACCATAATACAAAACAAACTGAGAGGTCACTATGAAGGCGTACTGGATTGCTCATGTGGATGTCACCGATCCCGATCAATACAGCCAATACACTCAGCGGGCGCCGAAGGCGTTTGAGCTGTATGGCGGTCGGATTCTGGCGCGGGGTGGGCGTAGCGAGGCGATGGAAGGGCGGTCTACGCCGCAACGCAGTGTGGTGATTGAGTTTGATTCCTATGAGCAGGCGGTGGCTTGTTATCGGTCGGCGTTGTATCAGGAGGCTAGGGGGCACCGTGAGGGTGTGGCTTTGGCTGAGGTGATTATTGTCGAGGGTGTGGCGCCGCTCTAAAAAGCGACTGAGTTGAGTACATATCCGTTGCTGCGGTAACGGCGGCTTATGGTTTCGCCCTTACGGCGAGTCCCTTTTGGCAAACGCCCCAAAAGGAACCAAAAGGTCTCGCCCCTTACGTACGGCCCCTCGCCAAGGCTCGGGGTTCCTTCGCTCCGGCATTCATCCGGGGGCATTGCCCTCCGGTCGGCTTCGCTTCGACCTACATGCAATGAGTTCGACTGCGTCGAACGGCGCTGCGCGCCAGTCCCCGGATGAACACCTGCGCTCAGCCTGCCGAGGGGGCGGGTGGATCAAGATCAAGAGCTGCAGGCGAGCTAACGCTCGGCCTGATGAGTGGTGAAGAGCGACGCGGTGGTGTGTGCTGCTGTGCTTTTGCTTTTCTGTGGGAGCGAGCTTGCTCGCGATGGCGGCCTGCCAGCCGACCAATTTCTTGCTGATGTCCACAGATCAAATTGTGGGAGCGAGCTTGCTCGCGATGACGGCCTGACAGCCGACCAAGTGCATCCCAGACGAACGAAACCCGCGAACAGGTCGGCCGGTAGGCCGCCTCGCTTTGGCTTTGGCTTTTGATCTTCTTGCCCCCTCGTGAGGCCGAGTGGAGGTTCTGCGCAGTGGGCAACCCGGCATGGATGCCGGGTTAGCCGCCGCCGGCCATGGATGGCCGATGGCGGCGGGCCCACGGAGCAGGACCGGAGCGAGGGGGTGCCGAGCCACAGCGAGGCACCGAATGTCAGGGGCAAGAGCGTTTGGTTACTTTGCGCTTTTCAAAGTGATCCGCTGTAAGAGCGGAACCCTAAGTGGCCGTTACCGCAGGAATGGATATGTACACCGACCAGAAAACAGCCGAACAAGGGGATTCTCCAAAACAGCTAGCGAATAAAGTGAATCTTCCCGCTGTCATCATTGCCCATATAAATGCCATACACCCCAGCCTGGCGCTCCTCGATATAGCGCTCAAGGATCTGCCGGATCGCCGGGTAGTAGATGCTGTCCCAGGGAATATCCTCAGGCGCGAAGAATTGGTAGTCGAGGGTTTCCGGGCCGTACTGTCCGGTAATCTCCAGCGCGATGGCGCGAAAGATGATGTACACCTCGCTGATCTTGGGCACGCTGAAAATCGAGTAGGGCGAGACGATTTCCGCGTGCACGCCGCTTTCTTCCCAGACCTCGCGCAAGGCCGCCTGCTCGGTGGTCTCGCCGCTTTCCATGAAGCCCGCCGGCAGGGTCCAAGTGCCCGGACGCGGCGGAATCGCGCGTTGGCACAGCAAATATTTGCCGTCCTGCTCGATGATGCAGCCGGCAATGATCTTCGGATTGACGTAATGGATGTAGCCGCAGCCGCGGCACATCAGGCGCTCGTGCGTATCGCCCGGCGGCACCTGCTGACCGAGATCAGCGCTACCGCACTTGGGGCAAAAGCTCGGGCTGAACATTTCAGCGACCTATGCGCGGTTCTTTCAGCGCGATGGGCTGGGTGATCGCCGGGATGTCGCCGGTTTCTTCCTGCTTGCGCTTGAGGTAATCCAGGGCCACGGCAGCGGCTGCACGCACGTGGTCGACGCACGCCTGGTGGGCGGCCAGCGGGTCACCGCCCTTGATCGCTTCGACCATGCGTTCCATTTCCTGGTTACTGGCGCCGCGACGGTTTTCCTGGGACACCGAGGTCGCCCGCAGGTAGCTGATGCGTGCCTGCAACTGGCGCAGCTGAGTGGCCGCGACATGGTTGCCCGAGCCTTCGAGCAGCACATCGTAGAAACCCTGAACCGAGTCGATAACCTGTTGCAGCTCGCCGTCTTTCAGCGCCTTGCGGTTTTCTTCCAGGGCTTTTTCCAGGGCCTTGATGTCCTTGGCCTTGGCGCGCAGGGTGAACAGTTGAACGATCAGCCCTTCGAGCACGCAGCGCAGCTCGTAGATGTCCACGGCATCGGCCAGGGTAATGATCGCGACACGCGGGCCCTTGGCATCGGCGAATTCCACCAGGCCTTCGGATTCCAGGTGACGCAAGGCTTCGCGCACGGAAGTACGGCTGACGCCCAGGCGATCGCACAGATCGCGTTCGACCAGACGGTCTCCCGGCAGGAGCTGGAAGTTCATGATGGCGCTTCGCAGTTTATCCAGCACGATTTCGCGCAGGGTAACGGGGTTGCGATTGACCTTGAAGCTGTCGTCGAGTGGCAGGCGTTTCATGGGGTCCGCTCTGATTGTGGCTGTCCATGCAAAAAGAGCACTTCGATTACGGGAATCTGGGTGCTCGGTCGGATCAAACAGCCAAGGGTTAACTGGAGGCCTCGGCATCGGCTTCGGCGAAGGCTTCACGGGCGAGCCGGAAACTGTCTACGGCAGCGGGGACACCGCAATAAATGCCGACCTGAAGCAGTATTTCGCGTATTTGCTCACGACTCAGGCCGTTACGCAAGGCGCCGCGCACATGCAGCTTGAGTTCGTGCGGCCGGTTGAGGGCCGAGATCATCGCCAGGTTGATCATGCTGCGCTCCTTGAGCGACAAGCCCTCACGACCCCAGACATGACCCCAACAATACTCGGTGACCATTTCCTGCAATGGCCGGGTGAAGTCGTCGGCGTTCTCGATGGAACGATTGACGTAGGCCTCACCCAGCACTTGGGTGCGGATCTTCAGGCCTTTTTCATACTTTTCGTTGGTCATTTGCGTAGCTCCCGTGGGCTCAGAGGCCGCCCATCAAGGTGTATTTGAGTTCCAGGTAATCCTCGATGCCGTACTTCGACCCTTCACGGCCCAGCCCCGAGGACTTGATGCCGCCAAACGGCGCGACTTCGGTGGAAATCAGCCCTTCGTTGATCCCGACCATGCCGTATTCCAGTGCCTCGCTCATGCGCCAGGCACGGCCCAGGTCACGGGTGTAGCAGTAGGCGGCGAGGCCGAACTCGGTGTCGTTGGCCATCTCGACGGCCTGGGCTTCGGTGTCGAAGCGGAACACGGCGGCCAGTGGACCAAAGGTTTCATCCCGGGCGACCTTCATCTGCGTGGTGACGCCTGTGAGCACGGTCGGCTGGAAGAAGCCGTTGCCCAATGCATGACGTTCGCCGCCGCACAGCAATTGTGCGCCGTTTGCCAGGGCGTCTTGCACGTGGTCTTCGACCTTGGCCACGGCACGCTCGTTGATCAGCGGCCCTTGGGTGACGCCATCATCGAAACCGCTGCCGACCTTGAGTTGCGAAATCCGCTCGGCCAGGCGCGCGACAAAGGCGTCGTGGATGCCGTCCTGCACCAGGAAGCGGTTGACGCAGACGCAGGTCTGCCCGGCATTGCGGAATTTGGCGATCAGCGCACCGTCAACGGCGCGCTCCAGATCGGCATCGTCGAAGACAATGAACGGCGCGTTGCCGCCCAGTTCCAGCGAGACTTTTTTCAACGTTGGCGCGCACTGGGCCATCAGCAGTTTGCCGATGGCGGTGGAGCCGGTGAATGACAGTTTGCGCACCTGCGGGCTGGCTGTCAGCTCGGCGCCGATGGCGATGGCATCGCCGGTGATCACGTTGAAAATCCCGGCGGGAATGCCAGCCTGTTCTGCCAGCGCCGCCATGGCCAGTGCCGAGAACGGTGTTTCCGGGGCCGGTTTGACGATGCATGGGCAACCGGCTGCCAGCGCCGGGCCGGCCTTGCGGGTGATCATCGCCGCCGGGAAGTTCCACGGGGTGATGGCCGCGACGACGCCAATCGGCTCCTTGCTGACCACGATGCGCGCATCGCCCTTGTGGCTGGGAATCGTGTCGCCGTAAATGCGCTTGGCCTCTTCGGCGAACCACTCGATGAAGCTCGCGGCGTAGAGGATTTCGCCTTTGGCTTCGGCCAGTGGCTTGCCTTGTTCGAGGGTGAGGATTTGTGCCAGGGCGTCGGCGTTTTCCAGCATCAGCGCATGCCAGCGCTTGAGCGTATCGCTGCGCTCCTTGGCGGTCAGTGCGCGCCAGGCCGGCCAGGCCTTGTTGGCGGCATCGATGGCCATGCGCGCGTGCTCGGCGCCGAGGTTCGGCACCTGGCCGATCAACTCGCCGGTGGCCGGGTTGAAGATGTCCTGACAGGCGCCATCCGGCGCGTCCAGCCATTGGCCGTTGATGTAGGCCTGCTGGCGGAACAGTAACGAGGCTGCTGGGCTCATGCCGGCTCCTGGAAAGAATGAAGACTTATCTGTCTGGTGCAGTACCTGTGGGAGCGAGCTTGCTCGCGATAGCGGTGTATCAGTCGACATACATGTTGAATGTCAGTCCGTCATCGCGAGCAAGCTCGCTCCCACAAGGGATTGGCTCCCACAGGGGGATTGTGTAGATCCATCAGGCCAGGGTGGGCAACGGCCCCAGCTTGCCTTTGTGGTAGATCATCGGCGTCACCGGTTGCTCCGGCAGGATCAGGTTCTTCACCGCGCCGACGATGATCGCGTGATCACCGCCGTCGTATTCGCGCCACAGTTCGCACTCGATGATCGCCGTCGCCTTGGCGAGGATCGGGTTACCCAAATCGCTCAAGTGCCACTCGATACCTTTGGCCTTGTCCTTGCCTTTACCGGCGAAGGCATAGGCCTCGGCGGTCTGGTCGGCGGACAGCAGGTGAATCGCGAACTGCTTGCTGTCGCGCAGCACCGGGTAGGTGTCGGAGCCGTAGTTGGGGCAGAACAGCACCAGTGCCGGGTCAATCGACAGCGCACTGAACGCGCTGGCGGTGATGCCGACGATGCCGCCGTCCGGGTCCAGGGTGGTGACCACCGTGACCCCGGACGGGAACGAGCTCATCACGTCTTTGTAAATGCCGGGTTCGATCATTTTCCAGGACTCCTAGCGCATCACGAAGGGATCAGGCATCGGTGCCTGGGACAGGTTGATCCACACCGTTTTCAGCTCGGTGTAGGCCAGCACCGAATCGATGCCGCTTTCGCGTCCATAGCCACTGTTCTTGAAGCCGCCGATCGGCGCCATGGCCGAGACCGCGCGGTAGGTGTTGACCCAGATGATCCCCGAACGCACGTCCCGGGCCAGGCGATGGGCGCGGCCCAGGTCGCGGGTCCAGATGCCGGCGGCGAGGCCGAACTGCGAGTCGTTGGCGATCGCCAGCGCTTCGGCTTCGTCCTTGAAGCGGATGACCGAAGCCACCGGGCCAAAGACTTCTTCCTGCATGATCTTCATCGAGTTGCGGTCGCACTCGAACAGCGTCGGCTCGTAGAACCAGCCGTCGCCCAGATTGGTCGGACGCTTGCCGCCCAGGCGCAGGCGCGCACCTTCGGCGATGGCGTCAGCCACCAGCCCTTCGACCACGGCCAGTTGCTGCGCGGTGGCCATCGGGCCCATTTCGCTGCTGTCGTCCTGGGGGTTGCCGATGCGGATGCGCTGGGCGCGTTCCACCAGACGGCCGACGAACTCGTCGTAGATCTCGTCCTGCACCAGCAAACGCGAACCGGACACGCAGCTCTGCCCGGAGGCGGCGTAGATCCCGGCGATGGCACCGTTGATCGCGCTGTCGAGGTCGGCGTCGGCGAAGATGATGTTCGGCGATTTGCCGCCCAGTTCCAGCGACAGTTTGGCGAAGTTCTCCGCGCTGCTGCGCACCACATGCCGCGCCGTGGCCGCGCCGCCGGTGAAGGCGATCTTGCGCACCAGCGGATGGCGGGTGAGGGCGGCGCCGGTGCTTGGGCCGTAGCCGGTGACGACGTTGACTACCCCCGGCGGAATCCCGGCTTCCAGCGCCAGGCGTGCCAGTTCGAGGATGGTCGCCGAGGCGTGTTCCGACGGCTTGATCACGATGGTGTTGCCCGCCGCGAGGGCCGGGGCGAGTTTGATCGCGGTCAGGTACAGCGGACTGTTCCACGGAATGATCGCGGCAACCACGCCCATGGCTTCGTGCACGGTGTAGGCAAACAGGTCCGGCTTGTCCAGCGGCAGGGTGCCGCCTTCGAGCTTGTCCGCCAGGCCTGCGGTGTAGTGGAAGAACTCCGGCAGATAGCCAACCTGGCCACGGGTTTCGCGGATCAGCTTGCCGTTGTCGCGGCTTTCCAGCTGCGCCAGTTGTTCTTTGTTTTCGGCGATCAGGTCGCCCAGGCGTCGCAGCAGTTTGCCGCGAGCGGTGGCGGTCAAACCGCGCCAGGCCGGGCTGTCGAAAGCCGTCTGCGCAGCCTGCACGGCGCGCTCGACATCGGCTTCGTCGGCATCGGGCAGCTCGGCCCAAGGCTCGGCCAGCGCCGGGTTGAGGCTTTCGAAGGTCTTGCCGGACAGGGCATCGACCCATTCACCGCCGATGCACATCTGGAAGCGTGCGAGTGTCATGCAACGATCCCCTTGATCTGGTTTTGTTGGGAGTGCGCAGCCTGCAGAAACTCCAGCAACAGCTGGTTGACCAGGCGCGGCGATTCTACGGGCATCATATGCCGTTGCTCGGCGAGTACGGCAGCGGTCGCGCCGGGAATGCGTTCGGCCAGTTGTCTGGCCATTTCCGGGGTCGAACCGGGGTCCAGTTCGCCGGTGGCGATCAACGTTGGCACCTGGATACTGGCCAGGTCGTCGGCGCGGTACATGTCCTGGGTGGCGAACAGTTCGTAAGTGGTCAGGTAACCCTGCGGGTCATTGCCAGCCAGGGTCTGGCGAATCGCGGCGATCTGCGCCGGGTTGGCCGCCTGGTACTCGCGGCTGAACCAGCGCGACAGCGCCGCTTCGGCATTGGCGTCCGGCCCGTGTTCGGCGGCCTGACTGGTGCGGGCGATGACCCCGGCGCGCTGTTCGGCGCTGCGGTTGAACACGCTGTTGAGCACCACCAGGCCTTCCAGGTGTTGCGGGTAGTGCAGGGCAAAGGCCCGCGCCACCAGCCCGCCCATGGAAAAGCCGATCACCGTTGCCTTGGGCAATTGCAGGTGGTCGAGCAGTTCCAGCAACTGGTCGGCATAGCCGAGCAACGGTGTGCCACTCTCCGGCCGCGGGCTGGCGCCATGGCCGAGCATGTCGTAGGCGATGACGCGGTACTGCGTGGCCAGGCCAACGATCTGGCCGCCCCACATTTCTTTGTTCAGGCCCACGCCGTGGATCAAGACCACGGGCTGGCCTTGGCCGGTCGCCAGGTAACTGGTGCCAGCCGGGGTGAGTTCAGCGGTGAGCCGAATCATGGAGCGCTCCTGCAATGCCTTCTTGTTGTCGTTCTGCTGGCCGGTTACTGGGCTTTTTCGGCTGCCAGTTCTTCCAGGTCGATGTAGCGATTGCCGATGCGCGGGTGCAGGCGGCCGCCGTCGGCGCAACCCAGGACCACGACGATTTCGTCGGCACGCGGTGCGTCTTCAATCTGCATTTCCAGGGTGATGTAGTGCGAACGCAGGCCTTCGTCGTCCTTGTGCATCATCGGGATCTGGATCGAGGTGCCCGGGCCGCCGCGCTTGTTGGTGAAGCTCAGGTAGCTCTTGGCCTTGACCGCTTCGCGGTAATGGTTGCCGAAGCGCAGGGTGTGGATCACCGCCGAAGCGTGCTCGATCTCGCCGTCGGCGCCGACCACCGCAGCCTTGCCGTACGCCTCGATTTTCTCGGCACCGCCGATGATGCCCACCAGACGCTCAACCATCAGTGCGCCGAGGTCGGAGCAGTTGGCGCGGATCTGTGGTTTCAGGTCTTCGACGAAACCGTTGCCCAGCCAGGGGTTTTTCATCACCACGGCCAGACCGACCATGGTCACGGGCTTATCGGTGGCTTTGCCGCCTTCAATAAAGGTTTCTTCGACATAGCTGACGATCTTGCGGATTTCGAAACTCATGAGCTGCTCCGTAGAGGTTTTGGGTGTCTGTGCGTCTGATGGTATACCATAATACCGGAAGCACAAGTCCCCGAATGGAGTTTCTGGCTGGATGGCATGCAAAAATGTGCGCCACGGGCAGCAGCGGACAAACGGCAGGCACGGGTTTATGCCGGGCGCAGGCCCGGCATGGGGGAGAAGAGAAGGGTAAGGAAGGGGATCAGCGGTGAAGCGGGGTCAAGCGGTGCGTCGGGTTTGCTACCGGCTGTCCGTCAGGACTTCGCCTCCTTGGTCCCCAGCACATCACGGATGTTGTCCACCACATTGCTGTCCTTGATCACATCGTTGAGCCAGCCCTCGAGCGGCATGTTGCCCCATTTGATCGCGCGTTCGATCAGGTAGGGGACGGGGCTCTGGGGTTCGGTCTGCTTGAAGAACTGCGCAATACCCGCCAGCAGGGTGAATGCCTCGTCGCGGGTTTGCGGTGTGGTGCGCAGCGGTGTGACGGGGATGTCTTGCTGGGTCTGGGTCATTGCGGCACCTGCAGGTTGTGCGCCAGCGCTTTCGGAGACGGTCGGGGGGGGAGCGACAGGGGCCGGGTTCAGTTCGATGCCGCGATCCTTGAGCAGTTTTTCGGCCAGTTGGCCTGCGCGGGACAACACGTCATGGAGCCCGGCAAAGCTTGGCGCGTCATGGCCGAAAAGCCTGTCGGCGGTGCTCTGTAGTTGCTGGCAGGCCTTCAGGCTGGCGGCGATTTCGCCGGCTTTCTGGCGCAGGTGATCGGAGTCGGTCAGCACCACCGAACGCTGGAACACTTCGGCGTTGATCTTGCCTTCGTCGAGGGCGGCGCGCATGGCCTGGGGGTTCTGCAACGCCAGGTTTTCGACATGCCGGGATTCGTCATAACGCAGCAGGCCGTACTGTTGGCCCTGGGTGATCGGCAGTCCGCCCACCACATCCGCCAGCGACGTTTTCATCCACGCCAAACGGGCAGCGCGTTCATCGACCCCGTCCTCGAGGGAAGGGAAGAGGCCGGTCCAGAAATTGTCCAGCAGGCGTTCGGCCAGGGTCAGGCCGAAGCTGATACCGGTGAAATGGTACTTGTGCGCCAGGGCTTCGCTGAGCCAGGCGACGAGCATCAGGTCCTTGCTCTGCCGAGCCAGGCCTTGGGCAGCCAGGGTGAGGGTCAGATCCCAGTCGGATGACTTCAGATCGGTTTGCCAGTCACCCTGGGTCAGGTAATCGGGGTCTGCTCGCCGTGCTTCTTTCACCTGATCGAACAAGGTGGAAAAGCTCAGGTCTTCGCCGCTCCCCTCATTGATGGGCGCGGTCAGTTCGGCCAGCGAAAGGTCGTTGAGAAATTCAGACATGGGAAACTCTGATCAGACTAAAAGAACACCGCGCCCGCCGGGCAGGCACGGTGCCGAAAACGAGCCGCGTGCGCGGCCCGTCATTGCCACGGTGTTATGCGAAAACCTTGTTCGCGGTGCGATCCCAACCACCGGTGACGTTACCGCCGCCCTGGCCATCTGCACGGCTCTGCTGGGTGTAGGTGGTCTTGATGCGGGCGAAGTTGAAGCTGATTTCTTCGATCGGCAGGTCGCCAACCGCTTTGTCTTCACCGTTCTGGCTGCCGCCAGCGACCGCTTTCACGGACGACACCACGACTTCTTCCAGGTTGATGGTCAGATAGGTCACCTTGTCGCCACCGGCACGGTTCACGTTCAGCTGGATCTTGGCGATGTGGGTGCCTTTGCAGCAGGCTTCGAACAGCTTGGCAGAAGCCTTGTCCACGGCTTTGCGGATGCTGAAGTCGCTCAACGCAACACGCTCCGACGAAGCACCGCCCGAAGAGCTGGCCGTCGCGGAAGTCGCCTGGGTTGCGCCGTACTCGTAGCCCAGCACTTCGATCCAATCCTTGTGTTTGTCGTCCAGAACTTCACCTGGAATGCCGTCGATCTGGATGTATGCGTCAAATGCCATTTCTATTTTCTCCTTACCTTCATTTAAAGGGATGTCACCTGCAAGCAGGTCGCAGCCCTTCGCTTTAACCTCTTTGAATCGATCAACAGAGGTGTCTTATGCCGGCTCGGGCCTCTCGTCGAGATGACCCGGATGCCGGTATTTCTTCACAAGGCGCGCATGCTCAGTTGAGTGCCCGCACTTCGATTTCTACCCGCCGGTTAGGCTCAAGGCAGCGGATCAGCAGGGCCCTTGGTTGCTGCATGTCGCACTTGACCAAGGGCTTGTTGCTGCCTTCGCCGACGGCTTCGACCAGCTCGCCGGGCACGCCTTTGCCTACCAGATAGGTCTTGATGGTTTGCGCCCGCTGTTTGGAAACCTGCAGGTTGCCTTGGGGATCGCCGAGTTGATCGGCGTGCCCGGCGATGATGATTTTTCCGATGTTGGGGGTGCTCAGCAGCTTGCCGGCGATCGCGCTGAGCTGGCTTTGGCCTTCGGTCTTGAGGCTCTGGAAATCCGCACGGGCGAAAGCGAACAGGGTGTCCGACTCCAGCGTGATGGTTTCGATCGAGCGCAACGACTGAGTCAGCAGGCTGTTGATGTAGTTGCGCGAGCTGGAGATCAGGAACGCGTTGTCGAGGATCCGCGGCACGTCCGACTGGTGAATCTGGTCGCTGTAGAAATTGATCTGGCGACTGGCGAATTCATAGTCCGAGGCGGCGACACTGGCGTTGCCGACCTGACGGGCAATCGCCGGGTACCAGTAGTCCGGGATTTTCGCCTTCAGGAACGCAGGGTCGGCCTTTTCCCGTTGTGCACGGGACAACATGACGTAGGTGTCCAGCGTCGCCTTGCCGAAACCGGCGATGGACTGCGCCCGGTTGTCGTTGGGCAGCGCCTTGGGTTCGACGCTGTCCACGCCAGTCACGGGCATCAACTCTTTGGCATTGCGCTGATAGACCTTGAGGGTGGTCAGCAAGTACAACGAGCGGGTCAGGTTGTCGGCCGTGGGCTTGAGCATCACGCTTTCCAGGCGGTCGAAATAGCGGCTGCGCACCAGTGGTTCTACCTTGTGGCCTTGATAGAGCCCGAGGCGCATGCGCAGCGGCACACCTTCGTCGTGGTGCTGCGCGTAGTAGTGCGCGGTCCAGAAACGCAGGCGGTCCAGGGTTTGCCAGGCGGTGTACTGAGCAGGTACTGAACGGTCGTCGATGCCAGCCTGAGTCAGTTCTGCCGAGAGACTCTGCAAGGTGTTCCTGTTGTTCACATACGACCAGCCCGACAGGCTGCACAGCAGCACCGCGACCACTGCGGCACCGCCAATCCAGGTCGCCCGGCGCCGACGCTCGCGGTGGTTGGTGGTGTACAGCGCCACCAGGTGCTGGTCGGGAATGATGACCTTGCGGAACAGACTGTTGATGAACAACGGGCGCGGTTGTGCATTGCCGTTGGCGGTCTCCCGGTCACCTTCCAGGGAAAAGCGCTCGGTCACCTGCCGTGCGTGTCCACCCAGTTCCGGCTGGTCTGCGTCCAGCGCGCTGGTGAAATAGAAGCCGCGCAGCAGTTCCGCACTTTGATAAGGGTTGGCGCGCAACAGGGCATCGACGAACAGTTGAAGCCGTGGCTTGAGGGCTGCCAGTTCCAGCGGGAAGCGATACACCGCCGAATCCTGCCGGGTGATCTGGATGTCCTGGGTGACCAGTTGCTGGCTCGCCACTTGTTGCCAATAGCTGACCAGTTCGTCCATCGCGACGCCAAAGCGCTGCCCCCAGTCGGCCTGCTCAAAGCCTTTGTGGGAGAAGGTCTTGCCCATGACTTCGCCGCGTGCGGTTTCATCGAGCTGGCGATAGAAGGGCGCAAAACCCGGCACCAGGTCGCACTTGGTGAACACCAGGTAGACCGGCAGGCGCACTTCCAGCAGGGCATGGGTTTCCTGGATGCGTTCGCGCAGGCGCTTGGCGATGCGCTCCTGATCCTCGAGCGAGGCTTGCAGGATGTCGTGGATGCTGACGGTGACGATCAGACCATTGAGCGGCCGACGCTGGCGATGCTGGCGCAGCAGTTGCAGGAACGCGCGCCATTTGCCGGCCTCTTCCTGGTTGTTCATGTAGCGGCCGGCGGTGTCCAGCAACACGGCTTCGGAGCTGAAGAACCAGTCGCAGTTGCGGGTGCCACCCAGACCTGCGACCCGCACACCCTCGCGCTCGGCGTAGGGGAAGTTCAGACCCGACTGGTAGAGCATGGTGCTTTTGCCCGCTGCGGGCTGACCGACCACCAGGTACCACGGCAGGGCGTACAGCGCGTCCTTGGGGTTGCTGCCCCGTGGCTTGTTGCTGTGCAAGCGCTCGATGCTCTGCAGCAGACGCTCGCGCAACAGGCTGACTTCCTCGCGATCCGCCGGGCTCGCGTTCAACACGGCCTGATCGGCATCCTCGCGCAGCAGTCCTTCGAGGTTGTGATGCCGGGACACGCCCCGATAGAGCAGCAGCACATAACCAGCGGACAGGAGCAAGAACACGCCGATGCCGGTCAGCAGGCTGTTGAGCGAACTGAAGCCGAACGCACGCCCGATGCCCCACACCACGAAGATCGTGAGGAAAAAGCACACCCCCAGAATGTAGGGTTGATAGCGCAAGAAGTAATACTTGATCTTGTTCATACAGGCTTCGAATCCAGGGCATCGACAAAACGGTCGATAACGTCACCCAGCGGGCGGTCGATTTCGGGAAAGGCGTGTTTGCGGTGGTGCTCGTCAAAGGCATCGAAAGACGCCAGAACGTCGTAGCTTTGCGAACGGTCAGCGATGCCGGTCAGCAGGCGATAGGCATCGCTGGTCTGGCGCGATGCAAAACAGATCAGCCGGGGCCGCATGAAGTCGTCCGCCAGCAGGCTGATCTGCGGCACCGCACGTTCCGGGGTCATCTGCGTCAGCCAGGTGACCCACAGATCGGCGGTCGGGTTCTTCAAGCCCCGTTCCGCCGGCAAGGGCAGGGCGATGCCGATCGGCGTCGCGTGAGCCAGGTGTCTTCTCAGGGCCTGAAGCCGGGTCAGCACGGCGTTGGTGACGAATTCCGGGTAGGCCCCTTCGAGCGCGGTGCTGATATCGCGCAAGTTGAAGTTCACCAGGAACTTGTCATGCACGCGCCGGAACAACTCGAAGTCCTGGCCTTGCAACGGGCGCAGGGCCTTGATGCGGTCGAACAGCACTGAAGTGCTTTCGCCCTGGACGGCCATGTGCAGCAAGGGCCTGATCTGTCCGCTGAACAGTTCGCCCAGAGTGAACGGATTGACCAGAGGCTCGGCTTCAGTGGCCTTGAGGGTCTGGAAAATGAAAAACGGATAACGTCGCCCACTCGAATCCCTCGAGCTGATCAGCCCGCCCAGCAACCAGTTGCCGCTGCGTGCCCGGTAGCTGAAAAAACACAGCGGCAATGCGTCGAACAGTTCGCGCCAGTCTTCGCGGTGCTGCAGGGCGGCCAGCGCCCCTTGCAGCCAGCTATCGAACTCGCAGACGTCGTCGCCCGCACCTTGCAGGCTGACGAAGTCCGGGCTCGCGGGCACCTTGCCGAAGCAACCGATCATTGGCCGCAACCCTGCTTCAAGGCTCGGCCGCTCACAGCGCTTGACCTTCTTTGGCGTTGAGCGCGCTCAAGGCCTTGACGTTGGCCAGGTCGGTCAGCTTGACGCCGCCGTAGTTGCGCACGGCGAGGCTGACCGGGCCACTGCTGGTGTTCCAGCTGAAGCGTTGCTGGATGCCGTCCAGATCGCTGACCCGTGCGCTGTCGTTCATCCGCAGCAGACCCCAGCGGCCCGGGTAGTCGAACACCGTGATGCGCTCACCGGTCAGGGTCACCACATCGAGGCGTGCGCCCGGCGTGGTGGTCGTGCCCGGCCACGAGAAGCGGCTCCAGCTGGTCTTGCCGTTGCGGTAGTGCTGCACCTGGCCGTCGAGGGTGAAGATGATGTCGGTCAGGTTGGCGGAAGGTTCGAGCATGATCTCGAAGCCGTTGTCGCGGTCCGACAGGCTGGCGATCACCTGGCCCAACGAGCTGGCCTTATCGATGCTGTTGACCATGTTCGGGTTGACCAGTGGCGTAGCCTTGCTGTTGCTGCTCATCCCCAGGCCTTCGCCACCGGACAGATTGCCGATTTCGTTGCGCTTGAAGTTCGGCAGCAGCCCGGACTCCGGGTCGACGAAACGCTGCAGATCCTTGACCGAGGCTTCATTGCGGCTACCAGGTGCAATCGGGTAACGGTGCGCCATGACCTGTTCCCAGGGCTTGGCAATCTGTTGCGCCCAGGCCTTGGCAATCTGTTGGCCGGCCGGGTCGCGCAGGGTTTCCCAGGCAAACTGGATCGGCAGGCTGAACAGGCCCTGCAACGAATCGGACAGGCCGCCCTGGCTGGTGTCGACGGTGGTCTCGACATAGTTGCGCACGCTGGTCACTTCGCTTGGCAGCCCTTCGAGGGTTTCGCTGATCAGCTGCTTGCTGCTCTTGCCAACGTCCTGGGAGCGCTGGATGTTGTTCATCCGCACCTTGAGCTTGCGCAGGGCCGCGAGGTAACGGTCCATGATCGTGCTGTCGGCGCCTTCGGCGTTCTGCACCGCAAACACCCGCGATACCGGTTCGAAGCGCTTCGCCAGGCTGCCGTCGTCGACCGCCGGCAACGGCGAAATCAGCGCGCCTGGCGAGGTGTTCTTGTCGTCGAAGATCCCGGTGACGCTGCTCCAGAATCCGTCATCGGGCTTGAGGCCCGCTTGCAGGGTTTCGCGGGGGGCAGGGACGTCCCATTGGGTGTTGTCGTTGACCGCCGCCAGGAGAGTTTTCACCGGCGAGTTCTGCACGTCGCTGAGCAGCGACAGTTGCTGGGTCGCATTGGCCATGTCGGTGAAATGACGGACGCCAACGCTGTCGATGAAGGTGTACCAGGCCTGGGTGTAGTCGCGCTTGTAGCGCGTCATGAACTCACGGATGAAGTTGGCTTTCTGCACGATGCTGTCGCCGCCTTCGCCATCGAGCACCCAGTCCGATTCGTTTTGCAGGTTGCCCGACACCAGCTTGATCAGCTCGGGCTTGACGAACTGTTCCCAGCCCTGGCGGGTGAAAATCGCCGGGACCGCCTCGGTGCCGTACAGCAACTGACGGCCGGGCATTGGCACCAGGTCGCTCAAGCCCACGGCCGGGAACTGACGGCTGGATTCCAGTTGCAGGCGCAGGTATTCGCGGTCCACCAGCGAGCTGGAAATCATGAAGGACTTCAGGCTGTTGCGGGTTTCGCTGATCAGCTGCTCGTTACGCGACAAGGACGGTGCCTGGCCATTTTTGAGCAATTGCACGTAGACCGGCGAGTTGTCCTGAATCACCGCCGTGCTGACAGGATTGTCGGTACTGGCGGTTTTGGCCCAGGCCACCGGCAATGCGGCGCCGACGAACTCCGGATCTGGATGGGTGCCGGGTTGCGTGAGCATCAAGTAGAGCTTCAGCGCGTTATAGGACTCGATGATGGACGCGACCTGTCGCTCATCCAGCCGGCCGAGCATTTCTTCGGACAACGACAACCCGCCGGTGGTCGCCGACAAATCCGCGGCATCGCTCGCCGTGGCAGGGTTGCGCAGTGCCGTCAGCACTTCGCCCCGTGCCTTGTTCGCGGCACCCTTGGCGGCACCGCTCAGGCGACTGGCGACATCACCGCCACTGCGCGGCAGGTTGTTCAAGCGGACCGGCAGTTTCTGGCCCTGCACGCGGGCTTTGACCGAGTCGGCTTTGTTTGGCGCAGGCGCAAAGCTGTTCTGCGCATCCATGGTCTTGGCGAACTCATTGAAGGCGCGCATCTGCAATTGCAGTTGCAAGGTGACAGGTTCCAGCGCCTGGGTGCGCAGTTGCTGCAAGTAGGCGGTCTGCGCGACGCGGTAAATGTCGTCACCGCGATAAAGGCCTGCGCCGAGTTGCAGCGGCACACCCTTGGCGCGGTGCTTCTCGATGGCCGAAAGTTGATCGCGCAGCAGTTCCAGGCCCTGGCCCGAGGCGAGTAAGCCGGCACGGTCCGGGGACTGTTGCAGTTCGGTCAGTTGCTCGCGCAATGTGGCCAGCCACTGACGGTTGTTCTGGAACGACAGGGCTTGCCAGCCAATGAACGCAACACCGGCCAGCACCGCCAGGCCCAACAGGGCAGGGCTGGCGGAGGTGTTCTTGCCCAGGCGCGACTGATAAAGGGTCAGGTCACGGTCCGGGAAGATCACCCGGCGGAACGTATCGGTAATGAAATAGCTGCGGTCGCTGATTTTCTTGCCGTTGCTTTGCTCCGGTTGCTCAGGCGCTGGTTTCAAGGCGAACGACTCGGCCAGGTCGTCTTCGTACACCTGGCTCAGTTGCTGGTCGGTCTGCAAGGCGCTGGTGAAATAGAGCCCGCGCAGCAACAGTGGCGCACCGCTGCGACGGGTCTCGGCGAAGTGCTGGAGAAACTGCTCCAGCACCCCGGAAAGTTCGGCGAAATAGTTCGGGAAGTTCAGCAGTGCGCTGTTGGCATCGGCACCCAACGCAATCATCTGGGCGTCGACATGACGGCGAATATGGTTGTGCAGGTTGGCCAGCTTGGCATCCAGCACCGGGCGCAGGCCCTGGTTGCGGATCTCGGACAAACCGAAGGTCATGCCCAGCGGTTGCTGGCGCTCGTTCAGGTCCAGGCCTTCAAACGCCTGGCTGAAGCCCGGCAGTTGATCGGTCTTGCTCAGCATCAGGTAGATCGGCGGACTGGCGTCCAGGCAATCGTTGTATTCCTCGATGCGCGACACCAGTTGGGCGGCGAGTTCGTTGCGCTCGGTCGCGCTGCACGCCAGCAGTTCCGGCAGGCTCACCACCAACACCAGACCGTTGACCGCGGCCTTGCTGCGCTGCTTTTTCAGCATCCGCAGGAAGGCGGCGAATTCGCTGGCCGACGGGTCGTCCCGCAGGTAACGGCCGGCCGTGTCGATCATCACGGCCTCGGGGCTGAAATACCAATCGCAATGCTGTGTGCCGCTTTCGGTGTCGTTGGCGCTGCTGGCAATGCTTGCGGACAGTCCCGAGCGGGTCAGCAACGAGGTCTTGCCCGCTGCCGACATGCCGATCACCAGGTACCACGGCAAATCATAAAGCGCCGACGAGCCGCCGCCACCGGCCGAACGGTCGGCGCGCAGCATCGCGATGGCGTGCTTGAGGCGTTCGCGCAGCACTTGCTGGTCGCGGAACTCGCCGGCGGATTTGAGCGAGCGATCGACTTCGATCTGTACCAGGTTTTCAAGGTTGTGCTCGGTGCGGATGCGCTTGTACTGACGCAGCACAATGATCAGCAGGTAGAAGGCGCTGACGATCGCCATCGCCTCCAGCGCATAGCCGCGCAGCCAGCTCACGTGCGGGGCCACGAACCAGCAAACCGCCAGGCTCGCCAGCCACAGGGCGGGGACGAGGAGCCAAAAACTTTTTAACGAGCGCAATAATATCTTCATGTCTTCCTGACTCGATTACCTGACCTGTTTTCAGGCACTGAACAGCTGGCTGATTTGTTCGGACAATGCGGCCAGGTCTTTGGCCAGCAACCAGTCCAGCGTCAGGTAGACACCCGCGCAGACCAGCGCAATCAGTGCCAGGTAGAGCCAGAGGGGAACTTCATGGCGCAGCATCTGCGAGACCTGGTCAGGCAATGCCCAGTCAGGCGAGAGGGCCTTGGGCGTCTTGCGAAACCGTGCGATGTCCTGGCCCAGGGTATTGGCCAGGTAACGCAGCTGGTCCTTTTGCCCGAGGCTGAACTTGCCTTCGAAACCCAGGGCCAGGCACAGGTGGTAAACCTCGAGCACATCGAGGTTCTGTTTGACGTCGCCACGCAGTGCATCGATTTTTTCGAAGAAGCCTTCGCCGGCCAGGTGCACGCCGAAATAGCGGAACTGCAAGGGCTGCAACTCAAAGTGGCGACGCAATTCGTTGTCCCCGGAACGCAACACGCTTTCATCGAGGAACGCACACAGGGCGTACTGGGTGTCTTTCACCTGTTCAACGCTGTAGTTGGCGCCACGGGCATCGCGTTCCAGCGCCTTGAAGAAGGTGTCGACGCTCGCCTCGAAGGCGCTGACCGAAGTCACCTGGCGACCCTTGCGCACGATCAGTGCCATGCTGATGAAGTCCTGCACCAGATCTTTGAGGGTCGGTTTTTCACGGGCGGCCGCAACGGCGCCTTGCAGTACGGCTTCGGTCATTTGAGTACCGCCATCAGTTCAAGCTTGAGGTTGGTGAACGCGCTGGGCGCATAGAAAGAGATGGCCTGGGCACTCATCATTCGCTCGTACACCCGGCCATGGGGTTCGATGGAGAAGTAGTGATTGTCCAGTCGCACCGGAATCGCATTGGGCAGGCGGGTCGAGTGATTGAGGGTGACCCCTGGCATGGCGCTGTTGACCACCACTTCGATGTCTTCCGGCGAGCCGACCTTGAACGCCCGTGGCACCAGTTCCAGCAGGCTCGCGCCTGGCATGTCGGCGTGCACGGAGATGTAGAAGTCCGCCTCCGCCAGCCGTGGGTCGTGCAACTGCCCTTGCCAGTAGGAGGGTTTGGTCTGGGTCAGGTTGATCACCACGCACTGGTTCGGCACCACGTTGTCGAGCAGCACGCGAATCATTTCGTCGAGCTTGACCAGCGAGGCCGCCGGGTCGTGGTGGTCGTACTCGGGGATGTCGTTGAGCTGGGTGTCCAGCGAAAACGTCAGCAAGCCGCCGGCAAGTTCGGCCAGGAACAGATACAAGCGCTCGGGGTGCAAGCGCGGGTGCGCAAGCAGGTGCGCCAGGGCCGGGTGGGCACGGTTCACCGTGTTCAACAGCCAGAACAGGGTCACGTCGCTGGAGCCGAACTCGGCAATCTGGTCCGCGCGCTCGCGACGACGCCCCGACAGCGCCTTGCTCTTGGATTGCAAGGCGCCGAGCAAACGCTTGCCCAGTCCGATCAGGGTGTCGTGGGTGCCCAGGTGCAGCGTCGGGTGCACAAAATGCCCGTCGAGGTTAAAGCCGCCGATGTTGTTGCGCGACAGCCGGGCAATCGGGCACCAGGTGTAGCCATCGAGGTTGTCGCCGTCGATCAGCATCACCACGTTCAGGCGCAGGCTGGTGATTTCGTTTTCCAGGTCGCCTTCGTTGAGGTCCGGCAAGGTGTCGAACTGCTTGCGAAAGCGCCGCCCGGTCTTTTGTTCCTGACCGTCTTCGACGTAGTTCAGGCCGAAGGGCTCTGGCAGTTTCAGCGCGGCATAGACCTTCAGGTCGTTACCCTTGAGCAAGTCCTTCAAGTCCCGGGCGGCCGGCAGCGGATCGTGCTGCGGTGCGTCGAACAGGCTGCCGTCGGGAAACACCAGTTTCAGCCGCTTGAGCTGCAGGGAACCAGTGGCGAGGGCTTCCTCGTCCACTTCCAGCAACTGCACGCCCCAGTGAAAAGGCGTGTTGCGCAGGGTCGCCTGCGCCAGCTGATGCTGGTGGAACTCATCCTGATACTGGAAATGTTGTGGCAAAAGGAACATGCCTTCGGACCACATCACCCGGCTTTGCTTACTCATTGAGCGCCTTCCAATAATGAATTCAATTTCGAGTCCACGGCTTTTTGCGCGGAGGCACTCGCCTGGTCCTGGGCCTTTTGCAGCACGGCGTCCTGCACACGGTCGGTCAGCGTGGGTTCGGCCGGTTGCTCAGCGGCTTTGGCCAGTTGTTCCTGGGTCTTGGGTTTGTCCAGCACGTCGACGCCGCTGACGGCCGACACGGTGTTGTTGTCCACCAGCACCCGCAGGCCGTCGGAGGAGAACCAGATGCCGTCCTTGCGCAGGGAGTTGGCGTCAAACGCGACCTTCCAGCGACTGTTCTCATCAGTGCGGAAAAAAGCCGCGACGCCGACATAGCCGGCTGCTTTGTTCAGGGGCCACTTGTCGACTTGCCCCATGCCCGGCAACAAGGTGATTTCGCGGTTTTCCAGCAGGGTATTGCCGAGAGCCTTTTGCGGGTCGTCCCACAGCGAGTCGGCATCCACCGACGCAAAGCGCTCCAGCGATGTCAGCTGGTACACGCGCAGCACCACCGAAAGCGGCTTGCCGGACGCGTCGGGATTGAGCTGGTTGCCGCCGTCGGACGTCAGGATGACTTTCTCGTTGTCGTCGAACAGCATGTCGCCGGCCCACGTGTCGTCGACCCGCTTGCCGACCCGGTCGGTGACGCCACAGGCGCTCAGTACCGCCATCATCACCACCGCCGTCAGGCATTTAGCCAACGCCGTCTTTTCGGGACGCTTCCCTGGATATCTCTTGTCCATGACCACTACCTGTAAATGCCCGATCAGTTCAGGCGATAGGCGAAATCGCCGTCGCTGCCCAACTCGATGTTCAAACTCTGAATTGGTTTGTCCTGCGCCATGCGCTCCAGGACCCGCTGGGCCAGTTCCGGCATCAGGGTCTTGGACAAAATGTTGTCGATGTTGCGGGCGCCGCTGTCGACTTCCGTGCAGCGCGAGGCAATGGCCTTGACCAGCGCCTCGTCATAGCTCAGGACGGCCTGATGATTGCGCTCGAAGCGCTGGCGAATGCGCTCCAGCTTGAGCGCGACGATGCGCTCCAGGATCGCGTCCTTGACCGGGTAGTAGGGGACGATGGTCAGGCGGCCGAGGAAGGCCGGCTTGAACACTTGGTTCAACTCGTCACGCAGCCCTTCGACGATGTCTTCCGGCGTCGGTTGCGGCTGTGCATTGAGGCACCACTGCATGATGCGGTCGGTCCCGGTGTTGGACGTGAGGATGATCACGGTATTGCGGAAGTTGATCTCGCGACCTTCGCCGTCATCCAGCACGCCTTTGTCGAACACCTGGAAAAACAGTTCGAGCACGTCCGGGTGGGCCTTTTCCACTTCATCGAGCAGCACCACGCTGTAGGGCTTGCGTCGCACGGCTTCGGTTAGCACGCCGCCCTCGCCATAACCGACATAACCCGGAGGCGAACCCTTGAGGCTGGAGACGGTGTGGGCTTCCTGGTACTCGGACATGTTGATAGTGATGACGTTACGCTCGCCGCCGTACAGGGTGTCGGCCAGCGCCAGTGCGGTTTCGGTCTTGCCGACACCGCTCGGGCCGAGCAACAGGAACACGCCGATGGGTTTGTTCGGGTCTTCCATGCGAGCGCGGGAAATCTTGATGCGCTTGCCAATTTCGTGCAGTGCGTGGTCCTGGCCGAGCACCCGTTCGCCCAGCAATGCCGGCAGGCGCTGCACGGTTTCGATTTCGTCGCGCAGCATCTTGCCCAACGGAATGCCGGTCCAGCCGGAGATCACTTCACCGATGGTGCCGCCATCCACCAAGGCATGTACCAGCGGTTGTTCACCCTGGACGCTGGCCAGTTCGGCGCGCACCGCGGCAATCTCCTGGGCATCCGGTGCCTGATTCTCCGGGTGGCTGAGGGCACCGAGTTTTTCCACCAGTTGCAGCTCGCGTTGCCACTGTTGTTCAAGGGCGTCGCGGGTCTGCTGTTCACTCAGCAGTTCAGTGTTGAGGGTTGCCAGGCGTCGGGCATGGTCGCTGCCTTTGGCGGCTTCCTGCTGCAGTACCGAGATTTCCGCCTGCAGGTTGTCGATCTGGCGCTTGCAGTCTTCCAGCGGCCCCGGTTGCGCCGATTGCCCCAGGGCCACCCGGGCGCAGGCGGTGTCCAGCACGCTGACGGCCTTGTCCGGCAGTTGGCGCCCGGTGATGTAGCGATTGGACAGGCGCACGGCCTGCACCAGCGCTTCGTCCATCACTGTGACTTTGTGATGTTCCTGCATCTTGGCCAGCAGGCCGCGCAGCATGTGGATCGCCTTGTCTTCGTCCGGCTCTTCGACTTTCACCACCTGGAAGCGGCGGGCCAGGGCGGCATCCTTCTCGAAGTACTTCTTGTACTCGGCCCAGGTGGTCGCCGCGATGGTGCGCAGTTCGCCACGAGCCAGGGCTGGCTTGAGCAAGTTGGCGGCGTCGTTCTGCCCGGCCTGGCCACCGGAGCCGATCAAGGTGTGCGCTTCGTCGATGAACAGAATGATCGGGTGCAGGCTGCGCTTGGTTTCTTCGATGACTGACTTGAGACGGTTTTCGAATTCGCCTTTGACGCCGGCTCCGGCCTGCAACAAGCCCAGGTCCAGGGTGTGGATGGCGACGCCCTTGAGCACCGACGGCACGTCACCTTGAATGATGCGCAGGGCCAGGCCTTCGACCACGGCGGTTTTGCCGACGCCGGCTTCACCGGTGAGGATCGGGTTGTTCTGGCGGCGGCGGGTCAGAATGTCGACCATCTGTCGCACCTCGAACTCGCGACCCAGCACCGGGTCGATCCGGCCTTCGCGAGCGCTTTGCGTGAGGTTGATGGTGTATTGATCGAGGGCCGGGGTTTTGCCGTTGCCTTTTACCGGATTGGCGCTGGCGCCGCCGGAAGTGTCCAGCGGTTTGGCCTGTTTCGACTCGGCGCTGCCTTCCACCAACGCATTGAGGTTCACGCGCAAATCGTCGGCGTTGATCTTCTCCAGCTCGGCCGCACCGGCGATCACAACCCGGCGTAGCTCATCGTCATCGAGCAAGGCTTGCAACAGATGGCCGGTGCGGATCTGTGCCTGGCCGAACTCGATGGACGCCAGGACCCACGCCTGTTCGATCATGCGGGTCAGGTGCGGCGACAGTGCGGGCGTGCGCGTATTGCCTTTCTTGAACGTCCCCAGTGCCGTCACCAGTTGCGCCTGCAAGCGCTCAGGCACCACGTCGTAATGACGCAGGATGGCCGGCAGGTCGTTGTCTTGGCTGCCCTGCAACTGCAACAACAGGTGCTCGATTTCGACATCGTAGTGGTGTTCCGACAGGCACAGGGCCGCGGCGCTTTCGGTGGCGGTACGGCTGGTGTCGTTCAGCTTGGCGAACAGGGACTTCAGGTTCACAGGGAGACCCCATCAAAAGGAATGTGAAAGAGGGCACAACGGGAAGGCTCCACGTCGACGCCTGGTCGCTTGAGCCAGCCGAGCCGGCCCAGCGAAACGTTGCCCTGGCGACCCAGGCGGGCGACGGGTACGGACTGCGGTTTGAGCTTTGGCGCCAACTGGAAGTCGAGTTCCGCGCCGACATAGAAACGCACCAGTTCCACCAGCTTCTGGTAGTCCTCGGTGCCTGGCTGGAAGCGTTGATAGTCGGCCAGTTCCAGTGGGCCCATCTCGATGCGCACGCACGACTGGTAGTCCCAGACCCGATTGCCGGCGACAGCGCTTTGCCCGAGCACGGCGTTCTTGCGCCCCAGTTGCGTGCATTGGCTGGCGTCGAGCTTCAGCCAGCGACCGGCAAACGGCTTGACCTTGAACGGCAGGGAAAAATAGAAAGCCAGCATCACTTCCAGGTTCAGCGCGTTGCGCGGTTTCTGGGCGAACAGACCGGAGAAATAGCTGAACAATTCACGGCGCAGGGGCGAGCCTTGTTTGTCGAATTTCTGCTTCTGCGCCTCGGGGCCGAACCCCACCAGGTTGAGCAGGTAACGATCGAAATCCGAAGTGCCGTTGCGTTCGTACTCGATGTAGAACTTGTACTTTTGCCAGGCTTCGTAGAACAGCGTGGTCATGCGGTGCGAAAAAATGTCGAGGAACGCATGGGCCGCATCGTCCCGGTACTGGATGTGCCGCTCGATCAACAGCTCGGTGTACGGGCGCGGCAACACGCCCGACGGCCCGACCAGCCCCATGAAGGTGACTTGCATCTCGGACAGCGGCAGGCCGGCCACGGACACCTTGCCCTCACGCTCGAACTGCAGATCGCTGACTTCACTGGCCGGGAAGTTGAGCGACAGCTGCGAGCGAAAGCGCAAAGGGTCTTCGTGCGGTCGGGTTTCCAGGTCCATGCGCCCGGTTCTGCTGTAATGCAGGCGAAGCAAGCGCACCAACTGGAAAAACTCGAATCGGTGCGGCTCAGCCCGTGCCTGGTCGATCAGACCAGGGGTTGATCGCCGGTTCGCGGTGGCCATTGGACGACTCTCTTTTCGCGCTGCAAGGTGCGAAGGGTTAATTGGGTAAAACTGTTCATCGAGCAGTACTGACCAAAGAAGTGATCGAGCACCATGCCGAACAAAAACACACCGCTGCCGGTGTATTGGCTTTCATCGAAATTGAGGGTGATGCCGACGCCGCGAACGAAATTCGGTCGCGGGTGGCCGATGCGTGCGACCACGGGTTCGCTGCTCACCGAGACAATGCCGTTGATCTGTTTGCGGATCGCCGACACGTTGCGGTAGTTGTAGAGCGACAACAGCTCCAGCAGCACCTCGCGACCTCGGGACACCAGCGACATGTGGTTCAGCGACAGGTGCGAAATCAGCCGCCAGATCACGCCGTTGCCCAAGGGCACGCGCGCGGTGGCGGTGGGCTTGCGCAGGCAGCGGATGTCCTTGATCACCGAGTTGCCCGGGATATTGAAATCGCCGCGCTCACCACCGAACGGCAACATCAGGGGCAGGTCACGGTTGCTGCAGGTCAGGCGGATGCTCAACGCATCGTTGTTGGACTCCATCAGCCCCAGCTCGCGATCCACCACCCGGATAAACACGTTCGAGCCATCGCGCTGGCCGCTCTGTACCGCACGGCGCCGGGCAATCCAGAAGCTTTGGCCGGGACCCAGATCGCCTCGGGGTTCGAAAAACGGATGGCAGGTGCCGACCTGATCGATACCGCCGACCTTGCGCACCCGTCGTACGCGATCGATGGACACCACTTCGGCCGAGCCTTGCAGGCGCACATCCGGCGTCACCGCGTACTCGTGCTGGGAGTGGGTCAACTTGATCGGTTCGGCCTGCTGGCGGAACAGGTTGATGATCGGCGTGCAATTGAGCTTGAAGTTATTGCGCCCGATGTTTTGCGTCAGGCGCGCCAGGCGGTCGCTCAGGTCGTAGTCGGAAAAGTAGAAATTGATCTCGACTTTCTCGACGTCCTTGCCCGCCAGAATCCGTGCAAAGCCCGACAGGTCGAAGAACATGAACTTGTCGGGGAAGGTGAAGTACTCGTGCAGCAGGCGGTAGCCGAGGAACGAGCGCTCGGAGTAGTCCACCAGGCCTTCGTCCAGACCGTAACCGACGGCTTTCAACGCGTTGGCCGGCAAGGTGACCTCGCGGGTGCGCCCCTGATCTTCGAAGCTCAGCGTGGCCTTGGCCAGGTTGTTGAACAGCAGTTCGTACAGTTGCAGCATCAACGTGCTTTCGCCGTCGAGGAAGAACCGCAGGCTGTCCAGTTCCAGCTTGCCGAACATCACGTCGGAGGTCGCCACCAGGCCGATGCGCAAGCGCGCGACCAGGTCGGCGCTGTGGCCGTTGAACGCCGAGCGTTCCATCTCGATGAACGACGCCTGTTGCACCGCCACCGGCCACAGCTCGACCGGATAGCAGGTGCGGAATTTACACACCACGCCTTCGATCGGGTTGGCACTGAGTTCGGTATGCCGGGGCACACGGAACGCTTCGGTGACTTTTTCCTGCTTGCCCAGGTTGAACTCGACGATCGACATCGATGGGGTAGGGCGCAGGTAATGCGGGTACAGCACTTCGAGAAACGACTCGACGATTTCCGGCAGCTCGTCGTCGAGTTTTTTGTGCACCCGTGCAGACAGGAACGAGAAGGCCTCGATCAAGCGCTCGGTATGCGGGTCTTCGCAGTTATCGCCCTCGATGAGCAACCGCGAAGCGATTTTCGGATACTGGCTCGCAAACTCCTGGCCTAAAAAGCGCAGGTGCGACAGTTCCTTTTCGTAATAGGGCAGCAGATCGTCGAGCATCAGTTGAGGTTCTGCACTTTGTATTCCTGGGTGTTGACCTGCAGCACCGCGTCGAAGGACACCTGACGGGTGACGTCTTGCAGGCGCAGGACCGCGTCCACGCGAAAGGTCAGCATGCGTTGGCCGGTCTGTTGGGCGAGCAGTTGCACTTTGACGCTGCGAAAGCGCCGGTCGCCGACCGTGATTGCCTTCTCCAGCTGCCGCTGGATCAACAGGCGATCCTTCGGATCAAGCACGCTGCGACTGGTGAAGTCCGGCATGCCGTAATCGAGGATGCTGCCGCTGAGGTTGACGAACCCGTCCAGCTCGTTGGCGACCAGGGACTGGCGGGTGTTGACCAGGATTTCCAGGTCGCGAACGATGCTGGCCTTGTAATCGGCCAGCGAACACAAGCGCTGCGATGACGCTTCGATGGACTGATGCGGACGATCGTCCAGCAATCGGTCCAGCAGTGATGGCAACAGCTTGTGTTGACTGGTCATGGTGCCTCCCTGGCAATGTGCTCGATCAGCCGCGGGTCGATTGCGGCAATTCAGCGACCAGGCGCAACGAAGCGGTCAGCTCGTCCAGTTGGTAGTGCGGGCGCAGGTAGGTCACGGCCTTGTACACCCCCGGCTTGCCCGGCACCTCGAACACTTCGGCGCGGGCTTCGCGCAACGGGAACTTGGCCTTGGCTTCCTGGCTCGCGGTGTCGTCCAGCAGCACATAGCTCGACAGCCACTTGTTGAGGAACAACTCGACGTCCTTGCGCGAAGCGAAGCTGCCGATCTTGTCGCGCATGATCGCCTTCATGTAGTGCGCGATGCGCGAAGTGGCGAAGATGTACTGCAACTGCGCGGAAAGCCGGGCGTTGGCGTTGGCGATGTCGGTGTTGTACTGCTTCTGCTTCTGCGCCGACTGGGTGCCGAAGAACGCGGCGTAGTCGGTGCCTTTGCAGTGCACCAGCGGAATGAAACCGAGGTCCGACAGCTCTTTTTCACGGCGGTCGGTGATGGCGATTTCGGTCGGGCACTTGAGGGCGATTTCACCGTCATCGGTCTTGAACGTGTGGGTCGGCAGACCTTCAACCAGACCACCACCTTCGACACCACGGATCGCCACGCACCAGCCGTAACGGGAAAACGCGTCGGTGACCCGGGTGCCCAGCGCGTAGGCGGCGTTCATCCACAGGTACTTGTTGTGGTCACGGCCATCGACGCTTTCGACGAAGTTGAATTCCTCGACCGGCGTGGTATCCGGGCCGTAAGGCAAGCGACCGAGCACGTGGGGCAGGGTCAGGCCGACATAACGCGAGTCTTCGGAGGCGCGGAACGACTTCCACTTGGCGTATTCGACGGTGTCGAAGATCTTCGCCAGATCCCGTGGGCCGGACATGTCGGTGAACGAATCCCAGCCGAACAGCTCAGGAGAGGCCGCCGAGATGAACGGCGCGTGGGCGGCCGCGGCGACGTGGGAAATCTCTTCGAGCAGGTACATGTCTTCCGGGCTGCGGTTGAACTCGTAGTCACCCAGCAGCATGCCGAACGGTGCACCGCCGAAGGTGCCGTATTCTTCTTCGTAGATCTTCTTGAACAGCGCGCTCTGGTCGAATTCCGAAGCGGCCTTGAGGTCGCGTACCAGGTCTTTCTTCGACGCGTTGAGCAAATGGATCTTCAGCGTGGTGCTGGTCTCGGTCTGGTCCACCTGATACTTCAGGCCGCGCCAGGAGGCTTCCAGCTGCTGGAACTCACTGGCGTGCATGATCTCGTTCATCTGCTCGGAGAGCATCGCGTCGATCTCGGCGATGCGCGCATCGAGCACGGCGATCAGGTCCTTGCTCGGCGTCATTTCGCCTTCCAGGATCTGGTTGACCAATTCACCAATCAGGTCGCGGGTGCGGGTGCGCTCGGTCTCGGAACGGGCCACGCGGCTTTGCGAAATGATGCTGTCGAGCAACGAGGATTGCGCGGTGAAGCTGTCCACTTCAACCAGCGTGCTGTCCTGTTGAGTCACGGTTTGTTTGTCGTTCATCGTCAGGCTCCTACGCTTTGCCGTCGGTGGCTGGAACAGCGGCTTCGCGGCCGAATTCCTTGCCCAGGGTTTTCAACTTCTCGGTGTTCTGCAACACGTCCATCAGCAGCTCTTCGAGCTTGTCGTTGCCGCCCATCTTGTTGCGCAGGTCCGCCAGCTTGTTGCGCACTTCCAGCAGCTTGCGCAGCGGCTCGACCTGCTTGACCACGTTCTGCGGTTCGAAGTCTTCGAGGGCGTTGAAGTTGAGCTCGACGCCCAGTTGCGTGCCGTTCTTGGCCAGGGTGTTGTCGACGCGGTAGGTCAGGCGCGGCTTGATGCCCTTGAGCACGCCGTTGAAGTTGTCGCGGTCGATGAAAATGAACTTGCGGTCCTTGAGCTTCGGCAGCGGCTCCAGCGGGTTACCGGAGAAATCGCCCAGCACACCGACGACAAAGGGCAGCTCTTTCTTTTCCTGAGCGTCACCGATATCCACGTCGTAGGTGATATGGACCCGAGGCGCGCGAACGCGATCGAGTTTGTGCTGGGTACTTTCCTTCTTCGCCATCGTGATCTCCTGTGCGAGCAATTCGCTGCAAGTCGTTTGCGTGTCGGTTCATTGGGTGGCCGAGCGCGTTACATTCCTTCGATCGTCAGCAGCAGGCGCTGACGGATTTCATCGTTCATTTCCATGATGTTTTCAAAGCCCACTAATTCTTCGAAGCTGGTGTTGCCGGCAATCTGGGTGCTGCTGCGGATCACGGCCTCGTCGGGCAACTGCGAGCGAACCGGCGAGCTGATGACGCAGAAGGGCAGGTCGCCGAACTCCTTCAAGCGCTCGAAACTGACGGGAAAACGCAGGCCTTCGAGCAGGCGGCTGATGCCGGGTGACTTGCTCAGGCAGTAGAACAGCACCAGGTAATGCACCACGAAGCGGTACAGCTCGGCGCTGCTGCGATTGGGGTCTTTGATGACGGTGCGAAAACGCGCCAGGTCGAACGAACTGAACCCGACCACCCAGCGCACGGGGCTGGTGATGCGAATGGATTGGCCGCTTTGGGACAGCACCTTGTCGTACTCCAGCGCAAACAGTTGCGGGGTGGTACTGAGCAGGTTGAGGGGCACTTCGAGTTCGTTGACCAGCTTGTACGGGGAGGTCGAGCCGATGCGGTCGTAGAGCTCCTTGAGTTCCTTGAAATGGTGCTGGGTCTCGCGCCCGCTGCTGCGTTGCGCGCCCTGCAGGTACTCACCGAAAAACGTCTGCGGACGGATCAGCAAAGCCAGGGTCGCAAGATAGTCCGAAGCCTGCGCCTTGAGCGCATCGGAAATGGCCCGGGTCTGGCTTCGCAGCTTGATCAATGCTTCAACATCAAAAAACGTCTGAGTCATCGGTACATCGTCCTTGAACACTCCACGATCGCTACCCGGATTAACCCGGGCGTGAAGAGCTACTAATTTCTCGATTGAACACCTGTTCACGAGTTGTGATTGCTGATGTTTGACATCAAGAAATCACACCGTCAGGCGTATCCGGAAGTTCATTGCTGGCATAAAGATATTGAGTGGCCAGCAATGTCGTGTATGGCAGCACCGATATCGAAAAGTTCACATGGGGGCTGATTTTTTCTCGTTTTTGTTACGTCCTGCAATGATGTCTTAGTGCCATTTCTTGTAGGAAAATACTTACATCGAAGTCTGAAACCCAGCAGGATCAAGGGTTTGGTGAGTGTGTTGGATCCAATTTTTAGTTCAAATTAAATTGTAAAAAGGTGAAGCGGTTCATCTGCGAGAGAGGTTCATTCATGCAAGGAAACACAATCAGCGGGAAGTGAGAGCTTCTTTACTGGCGAAAGTGGTGGTGCTGACTCCGTCGGCAAAAGCCATCAACAACAAAAACCGGGTTGACACCGAGTGGTGCGTGGGTGTTTCCTTTCGCACGTATTCAAGTCCCGGTTCGACAAACTGTGATGCGTTTCTCGTTTTTCAATATGCCCGGAACTTTTGGCGGGTGGGGTGATCGCATCCCGCAACAGCATGACTGGATCAACTGATCTTTATTGTTATTAGCTGTCGAGAGGCGCCGGTTAGTTGAGCGTGACGCTCGGAAAGTGAGCAGGGCCTTACACGGCGATAGTTTATTGCAGAACTATTCGACCGGCGGGTATAGGAGAAAGGAACATGGATGAAAGATTTTTACCTTGCACAGTGGCCAACCCCCGCGGTACGCGGCAGCAAGCCGGATTGATTTCTGGCGGCAATCTTTCATTTCCCAGTGAGATCGCCTCGCGGTCCTTCCCTGCGCCGCAAAATTTTGCCGGTTACTACGCGACCAGCGATTACAACGCGGCGATGTTTCTCGCCCATGAACTGGCTTCGCCCGAATTGGACATGTCGCCGAGTGAGGCGCAAGAGTCCTTACAGTTACTGCGTTCGTTAATCAGGAGCCTGACTTCGGCGAAGGATATTTCAGTCAAAGCGCTGAAAGAATTGCAGAAAACCGCCGAGGCCATCCCGGAAATAGGGCCTTTGATGTTTTCTCCGGCCAACTTGCCTGGCACGTTGGTCAGTGCCGGTACCAGCATCGCTGCATTAACCAAGTCAAAGTCGGTTGTAGACCTGCTGGATCTCTCCGCGGCCGACAAGAAAAAGCTGATCAAGTGGGCGAGTAGTCGGGGCACCGCGAACTCAACCTCAGCTAAAAAAGCCTTCAAAGGCAGGATAAAACTGATTCGGGTTGCAGGGCAGTTGCATTTTGAAGTGCCGATTACTGCCCAGGCACAAAGTTATAAGGTGCTGGGGCAGGTTGGGCAGCAAGTTGCTAATCTTCCGGCTTATGGAACTAAGGCCGCACTTAGTAAACGTGCAATGTTGCATTCCGGCGGAGCCGCAGGCGGACTGAAGTTTATGACAGGCAATACCGTCGGAGTTGCCTTGGCCGTTGGGCCGCAGGCTTATTTTGACTATACAAGTTCGGCTTCAATGAACGAGTTTTATAGGAAGTCTGCATACAGCCAGCCTACTAATGTTGCGGCGTTTGCTGGTGGGATAGCTGGGGGGGCGTTAGTTACTTTTGTATATGGAATCGCAGCATTCGGGGCCGCACCACTCGTGCTGGTTCTCGCTGTCGGCTGGGGCTTTGGATTGGTAGCGCAGAGAGGCATGAGTTACACAGGAGCGGATCAAAAAATTGGAGATTATCTAACAAAATGAATCTTAATCATGATTAATGCGGACACTATAAAGAAGGGAAGTTGGCTGGTTTTTTTCTCTATTGTATTTTTGAGCGCTTTGGGTCCTTCAAATTTAGATTATTACTGGTGGGTGTACTGTTTTTTTTGTGCTTTATTTTTTGTCTGGACGCTGTATCTCGTTTATTTATGCGAGAGCTATGTGGTGTATTTGACAACAGTTCTGACCGCTACGGTAAGTATCTTTGCTTTCCTGGCTGGTGGTTTGGCGTATCTTTCTACTTCAAATTTTTTAGGGGGAACAACTGTTCTTCCTGTTGTTATTGGGATGTGCCCGGCAGTTTTGGTTTTTGGGGTTTTTGCTACGATTTATTTCAGCAAGCCATCGTTTTTTCCTTTTGAATGCGTAGGTAATAGGATAACTATACGTTCAGGTGGCCGAGAACAACCTAAGTATAATATCGGGATTATTGCTGGTATTACAGCGTTGGCGGGGGGTGTATTTCTTAGAATGGTCGACGCACTTACAACCGATGTGGTGGCCGTGTCGATTTGCACCGGTTGCGCTATCGCAATATTGATCCAATTACGGCACACCGTACGAGGTCTTCGTACCCTCCACATTCAGGAGCGTAATATGAACGTTCCTTACACATTCATGGAGATTGATGAAATACGTCAAGCCCGTCACCGATGGTGGCTGGGTAGGTTTTTGAGATGGCTAATTTCCCTGCGGTCTTCGGTGTAATTGGGGGCGATATATAGCGAGACTAATTTTAAGCTATTGCGGGTTCGTTGGGAGCACCGTGGTGATAGTTTTTGTAGTCGGCATGGTGGCCGGCACTGCCGTTCAATCGTTTATGATTCATAGTGGTTTAGATAAAGAAATTGCGGATCGCCTGAAAAATTGAGAGTGCCAAATGTTTGATCCCGATGCATACATGATTAAAAAGCTCCCGTGGCTCGTGTTTTCTGCGGTGGCATTTACCGGTGTTTTCAAAATTTCTGGGTTGCCCTACTACTGGTATATGTATTTTTTTCTTATTTTTTTGATGCTGGGTGCTACTTTATATTTAGCCTACCGATGTGAGCGATATACAAGCTTCGTGTTGATAACGCTTTGTTCTGGGTTGTATTCGCTTATGTATCTTCTGTCCAGTTTAAGCTACTTGCTTTTGAAGAATGATTTAGGATTTGGTGCGGTGGGTGCGGTCACAGCTGGGGCAGGGCCTATGCTGATAGTGGTTGCTGCGTTTTTACTGATCTATTTTACGAAGTCTCCATTTTTGCCTTTTAAAATTGAAGGTGGAAAAGTCGCTGCTAAAGAGTTCAAGGCGAAGGATTCTGGATTTTTTGGTGGTGTGCTTGTAGGGGGAGCCGCTTTGCTTGGCAGTCTGTTTGTTAAATCTGTAGGTTCATTCAATGCCGGGGCGGTTTCCATTTTATTAGGGACCTGTATGTGCGTGTATTTGCTGGTACGACTACGTCACGTAATCCGCGGCATCCGCACACTTCGCCTGCAAGAGCGTTGCATGCCTGTCCCATATACCTTCATGAGAATCGACGAAATACGCGAAGCCCGCAGTCGCTGGTGGCTGGGTCGATTGTTTAAATGGATGAGTTCCCTGCGTCAGCCGACAGGTTCCTGACGGCGCCAGATGGTATTGCGGCAGTAGCCCGAATATAGATTTCCAGGAGTTACATATGACAATGGATCTTTCATCCCTGTTTACCGCGCAGAACCGGCGCCTGTTCAAACTGAATATGCCGCTTAAAAATGGCCAGGAGCTCCTGCTTGAATCCTTCGTCGGGCACGAGGGCCTTTCGATGGAGTTCGGCTTTGAACTGGAGCTGTTGTCCGATGATGCCAGTGTAAAACTCAAAAGCGCGCTGGGGCAGTCGGCGACGATCGAGATTGAATTGGCTACGGGCGCAAGTCGCTACATTAACGGGCATGTATTGCGATTCGGTAGTAGTGGCAGCGACGGTGGGATGTGTCGTTATTCGGCGCTGATCGGCTCCTGGCTCAGTTTGCTTGAACAGCGGTTTGACTCGCAGATTTTCCAGGACCAAACGGTCGAACAAGTGATTACCCAAGTGTTCAGTCGTTATGAAGGACTGGCCAAGTTCGAGTTTCGAGTTAACCGTGCGCTCAAACCTCATAGCTACATCACTCAATATCGGGAAAGTGATCGGCATTTCGTAATGCGCCTGCTGGAGCACGAAGGGCTGTTCTATTACTTCGAGCACACCGCCGATAGTCACACGTTGATCATCATGGATGATTCAACCCAGTTACCTGTACTGCCAGAGCAGCCTCAAGTGCGATTTCACACGGCTTCCATTACGGAGTCGGCGGACTCGATCACCCACTGGAATGCGGAAAGGGAGTTGCAATCGAGCAAAATAGCGGTCCAGACCTTCGATTACCGCCAGCCTCAAAACCGCCTTCCAGTGACCATGAACAGTCTCAATCAGCAGGGCGATGTACCTGCGTTCGAGATTTACGACTTCATGGGGCAGTACACCCATGGAACGTACGACGACGGCGAAGTGCTGGTGCGCAATCGTATCGAGGCACTGGAACTCAGAGGCAAGGAGTTTTCCGCTGCGAGCAACTGCCGGGCGATGCGACCCGGTTACACGTTCGAGCTCACGCAGCACTACGAACACGATAATGGCTCGGTCGATGACCGACAGTTTTTGTTGATGAGCATCCAGCATCGGGGCAGTAATAATTATCTGTCCGGCGGACAGGCGGGTTATGCCAACAACTTTATTTGCGTACGCAAGAAAATCAAGTTTCGACCTCAACTCGATACCCTGACGCCAACGATATCCGGCCCACAAA
The DNA here is from genome assembly GCF_056405655.1 of Pseudomonas sp. P1_F7. Lineage (NCBI taxonomy): Bacteria > Pseudomonadati > Pseudomonadota > Gammaproteobacteria > Pseudomonadales > Pseudomonadaceae > Pseudomonas > Pseudomonas sp. P1_F7. The sequence goes on along the minus strand of NZ_JBFUBR010000008.1, from coordinate 134,553 downwards.
CCGCCATTGTCGTCGGCCCACCCGGCGAAGAGATCTACACCGACGAACTGGGCCGGGTAAAAGTGCAGTTCCACTGGGACCGCTACGGCGAGTTCAACGACAAGAGCTCCTGCTGGGTCCGCGTCGCCCAGTCCGGTGCCAGTGGCGGTTTCGGCAGTGTCCTGATCCCTCGCGTTGGCGACGAGGTGGTCGTGGCGTTTCTCGATGGTGACCCCGACCGCCCGCTGATCATGGGCAGCCTCTACAACAGTCAGAACACCCCGCCGTGGTCGCTGCCGGCGAACAAGACCCAGAGCGGGTTTCTGACGCGGTCGATGAAGGGGAAGGGCAGCAATGCGAACTTTTTCCGCTTCGACGATAAAGCGGGTGCCGAACAGATCATTGTTCATGCCGAACGCAATATGGACACCGAAATCGAAGCTGACGAAACCCATAAAGTCGGTGGAAGTCGCCAGATCAAAGTCGACGGCAAGCACTCGGAAACTATCAAGCTGGAAACCAGCATTGCCGTTGAAGAGGGGTCGTATTACGTCACCGTCGATAAGGGCGAAGTGAAGATCAAGGCAGAGACGTCCATCACGCTGGAAGTCGGTGCCAGCAAGTTCGTCATGAATCAGGACGGGACAATTACCCTGTCCGGCATCGTCGTCGATGTGGAAGGTAAAACCATCATCAACCTGAACAAATAAGCTGACGGATAAGGGACTGCCGCATGCGAACCAGTATTTACGATCGTATCTCCGAGAAAAGGATTCGTGAGGAACAGCAACTCGAAAAAGAGCGCTTGGAGCAGGAGGCACTCGACGCACCGCCCCCACCTCCCGAACGTTTTCAGACCAATGAGTTGAGCTTTGTTCGCCCGCCAGGCTTCAAGGACAAAACGTTTCATGTATTTACGCTCACTGATATAGGGCCAAGCCCCTTATCCGTGGTAATTGGTCGAACACCTATCGAAAGCGACAGTGATCTTGAATCAATGGCGCAGCAGTTGCTTGCTGATCTGAAAAAAGCCCTATCACATCTGGAGTGGGTTGAGCCTTTGAGCCCTGCCGAACTTGCGGGTGTTGAAGCTAGACGTGTCGAATTCAAATGGCGGCAACAAGGTCAACCGGTGCACCAACTCCAGTTGATCTTTCTCCATCACGACGAACTTCGGCAGCCGCTTCTGATGCAGATCACAGGAACAAGCAACAATCCCAAAGGCATGACGTCTGAAGAGCGAAGCGCGTTCTATGAGTTAGTCGAATCGCTTGAACTGCGGCACGTCCAAGATGGCGGTGAATCGGTAGAGCAGGCATGAGCGCTGCTGCACGCCTGGATGATCCGATTGAGCACACCGGATCACTAACGGGGTTGCTTGCAGGACTCGCCGTTGGTGCCATTGGCGCTGCTCTGATCGTGGGTACCGGCGGATTGGCAGCGGTCGCAATTGTCGGCGCTGCCGCGGCGACGGGAGCAGGCATAGGTCAGTTGGTTGGAAGTTTGTCGTTTTGCAGTCACGAAGCCGGCCAAATCGTCAGTGGGTCTGGCAACGTTCATACCAATGGCAAGCCCGCCGCCAGAGCGCACCTGGACAAGGCGAAATGTGACGAGCACGGCTCTGCGCCGCAAATAGTTGCGCAGGGGAGCAGTACCGTTCATATCAACGGTCAACCAGCGGCCCGGGTCGGTGATCGCACCGTGTGTGATGGGAAAATCAGTTCCGGATCTGGCAATGTATTCATCGGAGGAGGCATCGATACGACCGACCCGATAAATCCCGAAGTCCCGGAGTGGCTGGAGCGAGCAGTTCTCATCGTTGGTTTGGGAAGTGCCTTCGTATTGGCAAGCCCGGTGGTCGTGGTTGCAGGGCTTGTTGGCGCTGTCGCAGGCGGATTGGCTGGACACTGGGCTGGTGGGGAGTTGTTTGGTCAAGGGTCCGATGGACAGAAACTGATGGCCTTCGGTGGCGCTTTGTTGGGAGGAGGGCTAGGGGCTAAAGGGGGGAAGTGGTTTGATGCGCGGTATGAGATTAAGGTTCAAGGAGTTGGGTCGAATCTTGCGAATGTGAAGATTGTCCCAAAAGGTTCAGAAAAAGTTGCGAGCATTGCGGAATCAGAAGCCGCATTAGGTCGCGCGAATCATGCCAAAACAGAACTACCTTCGAGCAAAGAATATAAAGTAAAAACCGTATCATCGAACGACAAAAAAACATTGAGTGGATGGGGTGACAAGAAACCCGAGGGGTACGAAAAAGTATCAGCAGAGCATGTAAAGGCGAAGTCAGAAGAAATTGGGCACGAAGTGAAGTCACACCCATATGATAGAGACTACAAAGGGCAATATTATTCGTCTCATGCGGAAAAACAAATGTCTATAATCAGCCCGGATCATCCTATAGGCGTTTCTAAACCAATGTGTAATGACTGCCAAGGTTATTTTTCAAAATTAGCGCAGTATAAGAATGCGGAGCAGGTTGTTGCCGATCCAAAGGCGGTTCGGATCTTCAAGCCTGATGGGACAGTTGAGACAATTTTGAGGTCGGAATGAACAAAAAGTCTGAAGTGTTAGTTAAAAGATTGTTGGTTGAGGTGAAAAACTCGCCGTCGGGTGAGCTGATTTTACCTTTAAGAAAGCTTTTGTGGAACACCATTACGGTTGATGAGCCTGACGAGGTGAAAAGGCTGATTCTTACCAAGCTGGATTATATTTGTGTAAATCATGGCGCAGCCATCTGGTCACATAAGTTTGGAAGTTCTCAGAATTTAATCACGGTTCTAACTGTAGCGCTTGATACCGTTGAGGGGAAGCTCTCTGAAGTGAAGGCCCTGAGTATTCGAGATGATTTCTATGTTGAGGTAGTTGAAAATCAAGAATACGAACCTGACGAGTATCCAGCAATGTTCGTTGGTCATGCTGCTGCCAATACAATTGCTACAGCAACAGCTGATTTTGTGTTTGATCCTTCTGATGATCGTGATGATCGTGACCTCGATCCTGACGCATTCGAACCTAGCTTTTTAATGGCTTCTGCTTTCGCCGGGGGATTGGACGATAGTGGCGATTCTGAGTTGCGGCGTAGATTTTGGGAGTGGTATTTGTCGAGTGCAATAAATCAGGTGGTTTGAATTTCTATTAGTCTGGAGCTTTTATGTTGTTTTTTTGTTGCGGAACTAATGTGGGGATTTTCAATGTTTTATTATTTAGAGCCAGAAGTTGCTGGAGGGTTTGGTGAAGATGCTGTAGTAAATACTGCAAGCCATCCGCCTGTAGTGACAAGGTTAGAGTATAAGTTTGAAAGTTGGTTGGGTGATGAGGTTTTGGAAATATTTCCGTGTTTTATTGTAACTGAGGCCGTGGCCTCAAAAATCACCAAGCGAAACCTTACAGGCTTTTCTTTAGATTCTGTAAAGATTTCAAAGTCTGAAGAGTTTGATGAAATGGAGCCATTGACGGTTTTGCCAAAATTCTTGTGGCTGAAAGTTGAAGGTCAGGCTGGAGTGTCAGACTTTGGTATTGCAACTGATCATAGGCTGGTCGTTTCGGATAAGGCTAAAAGCGCTTTGGAAAAACATCAGTTGCAGTATGCTGATTTTGAGAATTTCGTTGGGTAGATTTAGTGTTTGCGGTAGCTAAAGGGCTATCAGGACATTTTGTCAGCGTCGGATGCGGCGTTGCATAGTTCGCTGCGCCGCTATGTTCAACTACTTTTTTCAATGCTTAAAATTTTTGATGTCCAGAACTTCAAGTCTGATTGGGCAGTTAATAAAACTCTGAGATGGGAATGAACAAAAAACCAGAAATGTTAGTTAAGCAACTAATAGGTGAGGTTAGGAATTCGCCGTCAGGCGAACTGATTCTGCCTTTAAAAAAACTTTTGTGGGACACCATTGCGGAGGATGAGCTTGAGTGTCGAAAATGATTACATTGGAAAACGTGGTGGAACAAGTTAAAACTTGTTTTGTCGATCGTGATGTGTATTTTTCGCCGAATGAATTGCCCGCGGATGTGGTTGTTCCGACGGGGTGGAAAGAGTTTGGTGCCGTTTTTTCTGAGCAACCCAAGTTTTCCGTTGCATGGTATTCTTTTGCCGATAAATTGCCTTGGGTGTTGTCCTTGCTAGATACTTGCTTGATCGGCACGTTTGTCTTGGGTGGGGAAAAAATTGAATTGTTATATGTTTTTCATGACGCCAATGGTCTTTATTACTATGTGGGTGGGTTGCCACTAAGTAGTTGTCCATTGAAGTCTGATAAGATTAACCTGATTGCGGGTAGGTTGTCGGATTTCTATTTGCATGTACACAATGGGTTCACTTTTTTCCCCGCGCAATCAATGGGGCCTCAAAAAATAGAAGATTTATCACGTGTAGCAGATTTAATTGATGAAGAAGAAACGAGCTTTGCGGAGAGTTGGATTACAGTTTTTTCTAATGGGGGTGGAGATTATTTAGCCGTGGATATAAATAACCAGGCGGAAGATAAAGGTGTTATCTGGTGGCATGAGCAATCCATGGAGCCGGAATTGGGAATAGATGTTTTTGAGGTGATGGATACGTGGATCTCTATATTTCTGGAAGACACACAATTGCGAAGTGATATATTGATAGAAGAATCTAATTTCAAAGCTTAAATTCGTCTGAAGCAAGTAGCTTGGCGTGTGACACCTAGGTGAATTAACCCGACAACAGGGCCTGGCGCACCCCAATAGCAACCTCATCGCCGAAGTCGACGCCTTCGGTCACACAGCCGAACACCTTAACGGTGATGACGGCCTGCCGCACCTTCATTGATGCCAGCCACAAGTCAAAATACCCGTGGTGGAACACCTGGCATGGGTCGAGCGCTTCCAGAGTTCCTTGGGTAAAACACCACGTTTCGGTTCGACGAGCGCCAGGACCTGATCGCCGTCACCGACGTGCTGGGCCATACCACCAAGCTGGATTTCGAGAAACTGTTGTCTGGTCAAGAGGTCGATATATTCGATTTGGATGGAACGGCGGCGTCATTAAGTTGATTTTTGGAGTGCTTTTTATGCCTGTTATAGCAATAGTTCTTGAAGGGGAAGTAACTCAGGCACAAAGTCTTCTGAAATTTCACAAAACGCTTGGTGTATCACTGCATTCGTTGAAGGACTCGTGGTTGAACGAACGTCCGATTGTGGAGGTGGAGATTTTTGAAGGAGATTACCAAGAGAAAGCAAAGATTATACGCTCAGTCCTTAAAATTATTCATGAAGAGCATCTAGTTGCGAAATTTTATGAAATTCCTTTTGGCGAGCAGTATGCCGGTAATTCGCAGCTCCAGACTTGGGAGGTTGATGCTGCACTCGTCGGCGGTATATTGGATGCTGCCGATAAGGAAGTAGATCGACAGTTGGATAATTGATGTTTCATGGGCATTGGTTTGGCTTTATTTATGAAGGATGTAGTCATCCTCGGCACTAAAACAGAGTTATCAGAAATGCTCTATCTGTATTGATGTCATCAACTATCATATTTTTCATTGATTAAATACGATGGGTTCTTGTGTTTTATTGTGTGGTGCCTGGAGAAGTGGCGAACTGAAGGCTTGATAAGCTGTGACAGGGATCGCGATGACCTGCACAGAGAAATAGACGATGGTTTTCGTTTTTCACTAACACCTGCCAGGATTACGGTGTTTTATAAAGTCAACTACTAGGGAAGTAACCATCTCATGCAGCAATCACCCACACCCGCTCCAACGGTGACAGGTCAACTGATCTCCACTTTCCGCCACGGTAAAGGCTTTCTGGTCTTCATGCTGTTGTTCGCAATCGTCTTGTTGTGCCTGGCGGGATTTGTGCTGTACCTGGGCACCATACTGCCGGCGGGCAGTTCCGGGGCGAACACCAGTCGTGGTTCCAGCCCGCAGTTGCTGATCTACTCCGTCAGTGGCTTGTTGGTCGTCATTTCGGCAGCCCTGTTCGGACTTTATACGTGGCAGAAGAAGTTGCGCGGGACCCATTATGAGGTTTACGAGCACGGCATTGTTGCTGTCAGCGGAAAGCAGCAACAATTTACGGCGTTTGCTGAAATGGAAGACCTGTATCTGTTCGGCTCGGGGCAGACGGCATTCACCGGGCTGATCACCAACCTGGCGTATCGACGTAATGAAAGGGAGCCATTTCATCGCATTATCGAGTCGCTGAAAGGCTTTCAGGACTTTCAGCAGTTGGTGCGTGAGTTGCACGTCCGCGAGCGTTTGCCGGTTGTGATGAACAAGCTTGAGTCTGGCGGAGCAGTGACTTTCAAGTATGTGCCGACTGGGCAGGTCTGGCGCAAACGGATCGCGGGAGACCTCCTGAATGTCGTCACACCAACAATTATTGTGACACGCGAATTTCTGGAAGTTGACGGACGTAAAACCCCGGTGTCGACCCTTGCTTCAGTCGATTTAAATGCCTGGAGTGAGAAGGTCACTCTAAAAGACGAGGCTGGGAACCCGATGCTGTCAACGGTGTGCACCGGCATCATGAGCCATGACCTGTTCCTCACGACGCTGGATGTCCTGCTGGATGCTCAACGAGCAAGCAGCGACGAGACTGTCGAGAGCCTGGCCTGAAGTTCTCAAGGTACCCTCAGGCTGAACAACAAAAGAAACCGGCTGATCAGGCCGGTTTTTTTGTGGGGCGGTGGTAGAGCAATTTATTCAGGCGGTGCGATTCTGGATCAGACGATCCGAGCCACCTTCAGCGACGCGGTTTTGCAKCAGTTTGTCCGAGCCACCTTCAGCGACTCGATTTTGCAGCAGTTTGTCAGAGCCACCTTCAGCGACGCGGTTYTGCAGCAGTTTGTCGGARCCACCTTCGGCAACGCGGTTCTCCATCAACTTGTCGGAACCATCGGCGGCAACGCGGTTTTCGATCAGGCGATCGGAACCACCCTCGGCCACACGGCTTTCAATCAGACGATCCGAACCGCCTTCGGCGACAACTGGCTGAGCAGAAGTAGCGGCAAAAGCGTTCACTGCAAAAACCGAGAAAGCGATGCTGAGGAGGGTCTGGCGTTTCATGATGGTGTGCTCCGGGGTGTTATGGGTTGGTATGGAGCAGATGTTACGCCGTGGATTTTTTAAGAGAACTTCATTGAATCAATGGTGACTATCGACGCAGTCAATGGATGCCGCACCCGGTGTTATCGGGAAATGAGCCCGTGATCGATCGCGTATTTGACCAGCGCCGCCGGCTTGTCGATGTTGAGCTTGCGCCGAATGCTCAAACGATGTGTCTCCACCGTGCGCACGCTGATGTCCAGCTCCCGCGCCATTTCCTTGTTGTTCAAGCCTTGCGCCATCTTCGACAGCACCTGGCTTTCCCTCGGGGTCAGTTCATTGTCGGTGTTCTTGTCGGCGATCAGGCGCTGGGCGATTTCCGCGCTGTAGAAGGTGCCGCCGCTGCTGATGGCTTCGATGGCGGCGATGATTTCCCGTGACGGGGCGTTTTTCAGCACGTAGCCGCTGGCGCCGGAGCGCACCGATTCACTGACGTATTCGTAATTGTCGTACATGCTCAGCACCAGCACCTTGAGCGACGGGTACTGGCTGCGCAGCACACGGGTCAGCTCCAGGCCGTTCATGTCCGGCAGGCTGATGTCGACCAGCAGCAGGTCAGGCTGGCAGCGTCCGACCATTTCGATGGCGTCGGCGCCGTTTTCCGCTTCGCCGACCATTTCCAGGGGCGACATCACGGCCAGCAGCGCCTTGATGCCGTCGCGGACCAGGGAGTGATCGTCGACCAGGGCGACGCGGATCGGGGAGGGCAGGTTCATGCGAGGTTTCACTCTTGTAGTGTTGGGCCGGCTCAGCGTTTTGCGCCAGGTTTCATCGGCAGCCGTACGTCCAGCTCGCTTCTGCCCGGCATCGAGATCAAATCGAAGCGCCCGCCAAAATGTTCGACGCGTTCGCGGATGTTACGCAAACCTATGCCAGCCTGACGACGTTCGACCTGGGCGACGTTGAAACCGATGCCGTCATCGACCACTGTCAGCCGCACGGACTCGTCGCAGCCGCGCAGTGTAATGGACACGTTCTTCGCCTGCGCGTGGCGTTCAATATTGGTCAGTCCTTCCTGGACGATGCGGAACAGCGACACAGCCGCGCCGTCGACCAGTTGGCAGTCGAATTCATTTTCGTCATAGGTCACGGTCAACCCGCTGCGCTGCTCGAATTCGGCGGCCAATTGGCCGATGGCCGCCGGCAGGCCGAGGGTGTCGAGCAAGGATGAGCGCAGGTCGTGGGACAGGCTGCGCACCTCGCCAATCGCTTCGCCCAGGCGTTCGGTGGCATCCCTTAACGTGTTCAGGCCCTTGTCGTGGGCTTGTCCACGTTCCAGCAGATGGCTGGCCAGTTCGAACTGAAACTTGATCGAGACCAGCACCTGGCTGATGCCGTCGTGCAACTCGCGGGACACCCGGGATCGCTCTTCCTCCTGCAGGCTAACGATGCGCTGGGTCAGGCGCTGCAGTTTCTTGTCCGCCAGGCGATGCTCGCTGACATTCAGGGTCATGCCGGTGGCGAACACGAACAGCACCGCGACGAGGGCGACCACGGCAATCGCCATCATGGTCTTGCGAATGCCCATGGCCACTTCGGCACGGGCCTGCTGGGTGGCGCGCTCGACATCTTCGAGGTAGATGCCGGTGCCGAGCATCCAGCCCCAGCGATCGAGCATCACCACATAGGCGAGCTTGTCGGTCACCTGGCCGGAAGAAGGTTTGTTCCAGGCGTAACGTTGAAAGCCTTCGCCGGATTGCGCACTTTGCAGCAGCGCCTGAATCACCGGCAGGCCGTGGGGATCTTTCATGTCCCACAGGTATTGGCCCACCAGCTCCGACTGTCGTGCGTGCATCAGGCTGCGGCCTTCGCGGTCGTAGACGAAGAAGTAGCCGTTGATGCCGAAGCTGAGCTTGCGCAGTTCTTCCAGCACTTGCTGCTGGGCACGGGCGTCACCATGGCCGTCGTCGTACAGCGGCGCGATCAGGCTTTGCGCCATTTCCACGTAGTTTTTCAATTCCGCGCGCTTGCTCGCCAGAATGCTGTCTTCGATCAGTTGCGCCTGCTGATCGCCCAGTTGGCGGTTGAGGGAAATCACCAGCGCGCAGATGACGGCAATGGCCAGCACCAGCGGCAGAATCCCGAGGGCGACAATTTTGTGTTTGAGCTGCATGTTGACTCCTGCCCGCGCGAAGGCTAGGGATCATATGCCAAAGCGGCGCTGGGCTTGTAGCGTTGCTGGACGGAATGACCGGGTGGGAGTGTGCAAAACCTGTGGGAGCGAGCTTGCTCGCGATGAGGGAGGCACATTCGGAAGTGATGTGGCTGAAAGTCCGCTATCGTCGGAACGCCGCCCGGAGCAAGCTCGCTCCAACATTTGATCGGGGATGGCCCCGGATCCGGTGGTCAACCCACAGGAGATCGGTGTCATCTACGTAGAACTACGTAGACGCCACGTACGTAGTAACGCGGATTTATTTGTGGACGGCATGCGCAGATATTGGGCCAGCTCCGCACCGCGGACACAATTATAAAAATTACCGCCGCAGTCACTGGCTGTCGGCAGGAGACACGCTATGCCCCGTCTGGCTAAACACCTCGCCTGGTTTGCCGTGGCTGTCCTGGGAGCGATTGCGCTGAGTGTCGTGGCCCTGCGCCGCGGTGAAGCGATCAACGCCCTGTGGATCGTAGTCGCAGCCGTCGCCATCTACCTTGTTGCCTACCGCTACTACAGCCTGTTCATCGCCAATAAAGTGATGCAGCTCGACCCCAATCGAGCCACTCCCGCTGTGCTCAATAACGATGGTCTGGACTACGTACCGACCAACAAACACGTGCTCTTCGGTCACCACTTCGCGGCCATCGCTGGCGCGGGACCTCTGGTCGGCCCGGTGCTGGCGGCGCAGATGGGCTACTTGCCCGGCACGCTGTGGCTGATCGCCGGCGTGGTGCTGGCGGGTGCCGTGCAGGACTTCATGGTCCTGTTCATGTCCACCCGCCGCAATGGCCGGTCCCTCGGCGACATGGTCCGCGAGGAAATGGGCCGCATCCCCGGCACCATCGCGCTGTTCGGCTGCTTCCTGATCATGATCATCATCCTCGCGGTGCTGGCGCTGATTGTGGTGAAAGCCCTGGCCGAGAGCCCGTGGGGTATTTTCACGGTGATGGCGACCATCCCGATCGCGATGTTCATGGGCATCTACATGCGCTACATCCGCCCGGGCCGCATCGGTGAAATCTCGGTGATCGGCGTATTGCTGCTGCTGGGTTCGATCTGGCTCGGCGGGCAGATTGCCGCGGATCCGGTGTGGGCCAAGGCCTTTACCTTTACCGGTCTCCAGATCACCTGGATGCTGATCGGCTACGGATTTGTCGCAGCGGTGTTGCCGGTGTGGCTGATTCTGGCACCGCGTGACTACCTCTCTACTTTCCTCAAGATCGGCACCATCGTCGCCCTGGCCATTGGCATCCTGGTGACCATGCCCGAGCTGAAAATGCCGGCCCTGACCCAGTTCATCGACGGCACTGGCCCGGTATGGAAGGGCGGCCTGTTCCCGTTCCTGTTCATCACCATCGCCTGTGGTGCGGTCTCCGGTTTCCATGCGCTGATTGCCTCCGGCACCACGCCGAAACTGCTCGCCAGTGAAGGGCATGCCCGCTACATCGGTTACGGCGGCATGCTGATGGAATCGTTCGTGGCGATCATGGCCATGGTCGCCGCGTCGGTCATCGATCCGGGCGTGTATTTCGCCATGAACAGCCCGGCAGCCGTGGTTGGCGCTGATGCGGTTGCCGTTGCGCAAACCGTCAGCAGCTGGGGCTTTGCCATCACACCGGAAGCCCTGCAGGCGGTGGCCCACGACATCGGTGAAACCACGATTCTGGCCCGTGCCGGCGGTGCGCCAACCCTGGCAGTCGGTATCGCGCAGATCCTGCACCACGTCCTGCCGGGTGAAAACACCATGGCGTTCTGGTACCACTTCGCGATCCTGTTCGAAGCGCTGTTCATCCTGACGGCGGTCGACGCCGGTACCCGTGCCGGGCGTTTCATGCTGCAGGACTTGCTCGGTTCGTTCGTGCCGGCCCTGCGCCGGACCGAATCCTGGACCGCCAATCTGATCGCCACCGCCGGTTGCGTGGCCATGTGGGGTTATCTGCTGTACCAGGGCGTGATTGATCCGTTGGGCGGCATCAACACCTTGTGGCCGCTGTTCGGTATCTCCAACCAGATGCTGGCCGGTATCGCGCTGATGCTCGGCACCGTGGTGCTGATCAAGATGAAGCGCCAGCGGTATGTCTGGGTCACCTTGCTGCCGGCGGTATGGCTGCTGATCTGCACCACCACCGCCGGTTTCATCAAGCTGTTCGATGCCAACCCGGCGATCGGCTTCCTCGCCCTGGCGAAGAAGTACAGCGATGCGCTGGCCAACGGTCAGGTGCTGGCCCCGGCCAAGAGCATCGACCAGATGCAGCACGTGATCTTCAACGCCTACACCAACGCGACGCTGACCGCGCTGTTCCTGTTCGTGGTGTTCAGCATCCTGTTCTTCGCGCTCAAGGTCGGTATCTCCGCCTGGGGCAGCAAGGAGCGTACGGATAAGGAAGCGCCATTCCACGCGCTGCCGGATGCCTGATCATGTTCAATGACCTGAGTCGCCTCGGTAAATACCTCGGTCAGGCTGCACGCCTGATGGTCGGCATGCCCGACTACGACAACTACGTCGAGCATATGCAGACCAAGCACCCGGACAAACCGGTGATGGACTACGAGGCGTTCTTTCGGGAACGCCAGGAGGCCCGTTACGGCAGTAAAGCCGGACCGAAGTGCTGTTGAGTGAAGTAAAAAAACCGGCTGAAAGGCCGGTTTTTTATTGAGTGCAGGAACACCCTGAATGGCTCAGGCCGGGTGGCAATCCGAATCGTCGCCGCCACTTTTGTCCCTGGTCATGGAAACATTGCCAACATTTCGTCCATGCGGCTGATGATCCGGCCTGGCGATCTTGAGCGCCCGGTCGGCGACCTTGGCGTTATGCATCAGGCGACAGAACACGGCGGCGATGATGATCGACAGCAATGACCAGATGACAATGGCTTTGAGGAGCATGGCGAAACCTCTCGCGGCAAACAATTCTTACGGTCGCCAGCGTCCTTGCAGCAAATGCGACTTATCCATTGTGGCATGTGTTCATGATCTTGCATTTCCTTGCATTTCCTTGCTGATTTGAGCTGTTTATCAGCTATCTCCCCAGATGAAGCGACAGTTTCCCGGACCGGTACTTTAATGGATGTTCTGGAGCGACTGATCACTGGGCCGTCATAGCCTTAAGGCTATGGATCCCATACCGAAAAGCTATTTCTTCAATCGGTGATCCGGATCCACGCTTAAGGATGGTTAGCTGAAAACAAAATCAAGAGGAGATGCCATGTCAACTGAATCGAAATGCCCGTTCAATAACGCCGCTGGCGGTGGCACGACGAACCGCGACTGGTGGCCGAACCAACTGAACCTGAAGATCTTGAGTCAACACTCGCCCAAGTCTGACCCGTTGGGGGGCGACTTCAACTACGCCGAAGCCTTCAAGAGCCTGGACTTCCAGGCGCTGAAAAAAGACCTGACTGCGCTGATGACCGATTCCCAGGACTGGTGGCCAGCGGACTTCGGTCACTATGGGCCTTTCTTTATCCGCATGTCCTGGCACGCCGCAGGCACCTATCGCACCGGTGACGGCCGGGGCGGCGCCGGTTCCGGCCAGCAACGTTTTGCACCGCTCAACAGCTGGCCGGACAACGTCAGCCTCGACAAGGCCCGTCGGCTGCTCTGGCCGATCAAGCAAAAGTACGGCAACAAAGTCTCCTGGGCCGACCTGATCGTTCTCGCCGGCAACGTTGCACTGGAGTCCATGGGCTTCAAGACCTTTGGTTTTTCCGGTGGCCGCCCGGATGTCTGGGAACCGGACGAAGACGTCTACTGGGGCTCGGAAAGCACGTGGCTGGGTGGCGACGTGCGTTATGGCAAAGATGCCGGGCAAGCTCCCGCAGAGCGCAATCTGGAAACCCCCCTCGCAGCCGTGCAGATGGGCCTGATTTACGTAAACCCCGAAGGCCCTGAAGGCAACTCTGATCCGGTCGCCGCCGGCAAGGACATCCGTGAAACCTTTGCGCGCATGGCCATGAACGACGAGGAAACCGTCGCGCTGATCGCGGGCGGTCACGCCTTCGGCAAAACCCACGGTGCCGGTCCTGTCGACCATGTCGGACCTGAGCCCGAAGCCGCCGGCCTCGAACTGCAGGGCCTGGGCTGGAAGAGCACGTTCGGTACCGGTAAAGGTGGCGACACCATCTCCAGTGGCCTGGAAGTGACCTGGACGACCACGCCAACCCAGTGGAGCAACAACTACCTGGAGAACCTGTTCGGCTACGAATGGGAGCTGACCAAGAGCCCGGCGGGGGCAAACCAGTGGAAGCCGAAAAGCGGTGCTGGCGCCGGCACCATTCCGGATGCCCATGATCCGTCCAGACGGCGTGATCCGACCATGCTGACCACGGACCTGTCGCTACGTTTCGACCCGATCTATGAGCCGATTTCGCGGCGCTTCCTGGCCAATCCAGACCAGTTGGCCGACGCCTTCGCCCGTGCCTGGTACAAGCTGATTCACCGTGACATGGGGCCGCTCTCACGCTACCTCGGCCCGGAAATGCCGAACGAAGAGCTGTTGTGGCAAGACCCGATCCCTGCCGTCAACCATCCACTGGTCAACGACAGCGATGTGGCCGCGCTCAAGGGAAAAATTGCCGCCTCGGGGCTGTCAGTCTCGCAGCTGGTATCGACGGCCTGGGCGGCAGCGTCGACTTTCCGTGGCTCCGATAAACGCGGCGGCGCCAATGGCGGTCGCCTGCGCCTGGCGCCACAGAAGTCCTGGCAGGCCAACCAGCCCGCGCAATTGGCGACGGTGCTGGCGAAACTTGAAAGCATCCAGAACGAGTTCAACAGTGGCGGCAAGAAAATCTCCCTGGCCGACCTGATCGTGCTCGCCGGTGGCGTGGGCGTGGAACAGGCGGCGAAAAATGCCGGCCAAAGCGTGACGGTGCCTTTCACTCCGGGGCGCATGGACGCCAGCCAGGAGCAGACGGATGTCGACTCCTTCGGATTCCTTGAACCGATTGCCGACGGCTTCCGTAATTTCCTGAAGCAACAGTACCGTGTGCCGGCCGAAAAATTGCTGATCGACAAGGCGCAACTGCTGACGCTCAGCGCGCCGGAAATGACGGTGTTGCTGGGCGGCTTGCGCGTGTTGAACACCAATGTCGGCCAGAGCAGACACGGTGTGTTCACCACGCGCCCGGAAGCCTTGACCAACGACTTCTTCACCAACCTGCTGGATATGGGCGTGGAGTGGAAGCCGGTGTCGGATGCCCAGCAAGAGTATGAAGGGCGCGATCGCAAAACCGGTGCAGTGAAGTGGACGGGGACGCGGGTTGACCTGGTCTTCGGTTCCAATGCGCAGTTGCGCGCTTTGGCCGAATTCTATGCCTGCGCCGATGCGCAGCAGAAGTTCGTCAAGGACTTCGTCGCCGCGTGGACCAAAGTGATGAACCTGGACCGATTCGACTTAAACCGCACTGTCTAGAGGAGATGTTGTCATAACGCTGGCATTACCGGCAAAAAGTGCCTCGGCTCGCCCTCCGGCTCCTACATCAGCGGAGGGCATCCAGCGACCATAAACCTTGGCGATCATGGTCCAGTCTTTGTGGCCGAGCTGCTTGGCTACCCACATTGGATTCTCGCCAGCAGATAGCATCATCGAGGCATAGGTGTGGCGACTCTGATAGGGTCGCCGCCACCTAACCCCCGACTTCTTCATCGCCGCCAGCCAGGAAGGTCAACTCTTTCTGCTTGAGCAATGCTTCCCGCGCCGGAGCCAGTAACTTCACGGTGCGCCTCCCAGCCAACGTCTTGGTCGACTCTGGCTCATTTGCAGCCCGCGTCTTGGCCCTGACGATCCTTATCTCCCCCGCGATCCAGTCGATATCCCCCCATTCCAAGGCGATCAGTTCGCTGGGCCGTAGACCTGTCCAGAAAGAGAACTGCAGTTGCGGCCACGTTTCGCCCCTGGCTGCTGCCAATATCGCTAGTTGCTCTTCGCGAGTGAAGGGGTCAACGTCATCTTCCTCCTTGAGCTGTTCACGATTCTTGTAGGCCCACCCAGAGAGCGGATTGCTCTCCAAGATTTCATCCTCGACTGCGTCGTTAAGCGCAGAGCGAAAGCAACTCTGCACATTCGTAAGGGTCTTGTTGACCACCTTATAGGTCGACATTTTTTCTCTGATGATCTTTTTCGACAGCTCATTCAGAGGCAGGTCGCCGAACATTGGCTTGAGGATTACGCGGATGGTTGTTACGTAGAATGATTCCCGCGAGAACTGCTCAATGGTCTTGTACCTGATATGTCCGCTCATGCCTTCTTCCAGGTGGCCGTCGACACCCGCGTCCAGCGCTCGGTGGTGACGATGATGAAGTTGCGGAAGCCGGTCAGGACCAGGTGCATTTCGCCGTCGAACTCGACGAAAGAACCCGTCTTGCGGCGCTCAGGCTGGCGTTCGATGGTGTCGAGCAGGCGGCCGACACTGCCATCTGGCCGGCGCTCATGGATGTCATAGGTTGGCATTGCGATGCTCCATGCCGCGCGTGGCGGCAGAAGGTGGTGATTGTGGTTAGGCTGCCTTCCGCAGTGCTTGGGCGGCGATCCGGCGCCGGCTCATGAGTACCTGCAAGCGGTACGCGTGGAAGCAGCGACCGTCCTGCGATGTGATTTCCGGTGCCAGGTACGACAGGTCTTCTTCCAGCTGGCCGAAGTAATAGAGGTGCTCGCCGTCACTTCCCCACTCGGGCTGTGCGGTTGCCCAGTTGCGAGCGGCGAGGTATGACATGCAGGTTTTGAACGAGCCCATGTCGCCTTCCCAGCTTCCTGATATCAATTGGTACTTCTGGCCGGGCTCGATGTGCCCGTGGCATTCGCCGCATTTGTGCACCTTGCGAGCGGTGGGCGTGGTTTCGGTTTGAAAATCGGACATGACGAATCCTCGCCCGCCGTTCACCGGCAGGCTGGTAGGTGGGAGAGGGATTATTCAGTTGGTGGCGGCAATAGCTTTTGAGCGGCTTCGACCATGCGTCGACCGTCCGGCAACAGCATGTGAGGCATGAACACCTCTTCGAACGTCATCAACTGGCACTCGACGGCGGTTACGGGCAGGCTTTGAGTTGCCGCCGGCTGGCGTGATTCGTTGAAGTGGGCTATTGGTTGATGACCGGGCATGTTGCTGGATCAAGGAGGAAAAAATGGTCAAAAAACCAAGCAATAAGTTGATTGCAGAGGTTTCAGGCTTGACTGAGGGTGAGGTGGGAACCTACCTGTGCCAGCTAGATCAACAGGCGAGTGGCGATTGGTTGGCTTACTTTGGTAATGAGATAGAAAAAGCTTCTGCAACTTGTCAAAAACGCAATAAGGCGAAGACGGTAACGATCCCCGTAGAGTTGGCTAACAGCTGGTACGACCGAGGCAATGGCTGAGCTCGTAGCTCAATAGGTGAGGAGTTATGCTGAGGTTTGAACAGATCGAGAAGGTAGATTCTTCAAGGTGAGTCTATGGCGCATTATGTGGTTTCAGCCGTTCGAATCAACGATGCCGCTGAAATAGAGCTCTTCATGTGGGCAAAGGTTGACTCCAGCGTCAGCAAAGGAAGATTTCTTGAAAAACCACACATAGCTTCGATGGAAGACATCATTGCGGCTATTCGCGATGGCGACGTTGTTGAGATGACATTCGAAGCGGGCATCGGGACGGTGTCAGGTGGAAAGCTTCTGGAATGCCACTTGCCAAGTGGTGAGGTGACCGTAACCGAAGAACGTGCTAATCCAGGCAGAATGATCAGCGACCTACCAAGATTTTAAATCGTGACAACTACCCGTCTGCCGATGCGTTCAGTGCAATAGGTGAGGGCGGGTCAGGCAGCTGCCGTGGATTCAGGCGAGTAGTCCATCCACGAAAGCTTGGTCGCTGACTTCCGCCTCACATCATTCTGTGGCAGCTTGACCTTCGCCCTGATGATCACGTCGCGGCACCGCCCCAGCTTACGAATGCGCTCCGCGTACTCGGCGGCGTACTGGGGGGGCATCAAACATGCTGCTGAGCTGTGCGACACGCTTGCCGTCCATGATCTTGATCACGCGCTCTTCGACGGCTTGGAGCCACTGGCTCATTGAAAGCTCGATCCGCTTACCTTTCTCGATCTTGTAGTCCCGAACCTTGCGCTTCGCCTCTTCGCGGGCGAAGTGCTCATTCATTCCAAATACGGCAAATGTGCTCATGGCTATTTCCAGGCAGACACCTGCCTCGCCGGCTGGCGTGAGTCGTTTAAGAGGGGAAGGCCATTACTGATTAAGTCGTATCGATACGCTTCTCACAGTGGTCGCTGCTGGCGTAATGCGTTGATGGCGTTAGGGTGATTTGATTTCACTTGAGCCCCACCCCAATCATCTGCTGGCGTGTTGATCATGAGGAAAGCGGTTGAAATGGTTAACTGCCATTCAAACTCTCTACATCTTGAAATTGACGGTGAGTGGGACGTCGGAATTGACATGACCAGATGCTCGGGAAACGTCTTTCCGAATCTTCTCGTCAATGTTCGTTCCCCGACTCGAGCAGTGAAGCCAACCCGAAACCAACCTTGCCCTTGTGGGACGGGGAAAAAATTCAAGCACTGTCACGGAGCAATCTAATGGCAACAGCAATCAATGTAGATGGCGACGATAATAAGTTTCCAGGGGCGGTAATTATCTCGGACGGAGACGGGGTTATTGTCAAAGGCAATAGAAACGACTTCTCGTCAGCGAAAATTGCAGCAGGCGTTAAAAATGTAGATCGGACTATTGCGTTGCTGGGGTTGCCTGCTGACACCCCCCCGGAATACCTCACCGAGGTACTTGAGGCTTTTGCCAAGAATGGCGAGGTTAATGAGAACGAGAAATTTGCACTTAAAGATTGGCTTGTGAAGTCTGGAAATGAAGCCGTTTCTTGGTTGCAGCTTTTGAAAAACATCGCTGCCCTCGTCCTTCCCTGAGCTCCTCAATAGCTAGTTAGGTTGGGTTGGGGCATTGCGGGGGATACAAATGTCGGTCGAAAGGAGATCTAAATGCTGCACTCAAGCTTCAGAGATGCTTACAAAGGACGCATCATCCAGATTCGCTTTGATGAACATCCAAAGGGCTTTACTGCCAAGTTGCAAATTGATGGTAATTCTACCGAACTGCCAGACAGGGGCCGTGTGTGGCGTGATCGCGAAGATGCAAAAGTTGATGTCACCAACATTGCTCGCGAGATCATCAGCAGTATGTGATGTTGATCAGTCGTCATGGCAGATGCGCAGGGCTTCGCGGTTGTAGGCGAGCTCAAGTTTGCGCGACACGTTTTCGGGTATCTCGTAGGTGTGTCGCGGCGGGGTCAGCAGAGACGCGGACTTTTGAGGCCCTAATCCATGAAGATGATGAATCATCAGCGTGATGGCCTCGCCCTGTTCCTCGATGCCGCTCCAGGCCATCAGCTCAGCCAGTGCCTGCCGGGTGCCGGCCATGCAGTGCAGCCGGATTTCTTCCTCGCCGCGAGTCTTTCGCCTCGCCGCGGTCTTTGCCGATCGTTCTTTCTGCGCGGCTGCCATTGCTGCACTCCTTTAAATCGCTGGCTGGTAGATCCAGCCATGTCTGTCGTCGGCGCTGGCGCACCTGGTTGCTTATTCGTCTCATGCTGCCCTCTGCTGACTCCAGACACCCACGGCGTCGAACACCCGTGCGGCCTGCTCTTCAGTCAGCGATATCTCGGCGGGGATGGCGATCCAGCCCGAAGCGACCCGATGATTCGGATTGCTCTCGGCGATCAAGTCTTTGTAGGTTTCCTCGATCACGTCTTCGAGGTGCGCGGCCAGATAGTTGCCTTGGGGAGCAACCTCTACTGATTTAGTGTAGCGGTGCCCTCGTTGATCGCGACACTGGACGCTGAGATAGATTGTCCAACGGTGAGCAAAGTCGCAGACCGCGTCCGCGAGGCGTTGGCCTGGCGGGATGCTCTTGCAGCTCTTCCAGTTGATCATGCCCTGGCGGCCGCTGGGATCGATGTTCACCACCGCGACGTGGTTGGTGCCCAGCAGTGCTCGGCACGATCGCTCAATCCGCGCACGCATGTTGTTTGGCTTTCTCTTGCTCATAGTGGAATCTCGTCGCCAAGGATCACTTCGACCTGCAGCTTCGGCAGCTTGGTTTTGATCTCTGTCAGGCCTTCTTTGAGCACCAGAGAGTTATCCGAGACGGATGGCATAGACATGACGTTCAACGACGACGAGTCGGTGACGCTGAGATGGGAAGCAAGTACGGATGAAGACCGTGTGATGGAGGTCGACAGCATTGAAGCGGTAGAGGAGCCGGCGCCTTTCTAGCTGGTAACAAAAAAAGCCCGCACGTGGCGGGCTCATCTATTCGGATTGACTTCAGTCCTCTGGATCAATTTCTTCTTCAGGCTCACACCTGGCAATCAACTCGGCGATGGTTTCTGCTATGAACTCCGCGTTTCCTGTGATCACGGCCAGATGGTCCTCAATACGGTTGGACACTTCCGTAGAACCACGCTGATCGATCCAAATACCGATCTCTTCAACGGCACAACCCAGGGCCATGATGTTCTGATTGAGGCGGTGGAGCAGGGCGGGGGTAAGGTCGTTTGACATAGCCGGTCCTCCAGTTAACAGAGAAGCATAGCAAGCAGGGAAGAGCCCAAAGGGCTATCGATCATTCAACAACGAGGCGACTCCACGCGTGATGAATTCTAAGTTTTCATCCAGCTTGGTCAGTGAGTTGCGGATTCTGGTCCCGTCTTCAGCGGGACCATGCAACTGTTCAATCCAAATGGACAGATCTTCCACAGCCGCTGCTATGGCGAGTTGGTTTTCGTTGAGCTTGTAAATCAGAGAAGGGACGAGGTCGTTGGTCGGCATGGCTTGATCCTCCTTTGTGTGAGGAAAAGCGTAGCAGGCAGCAAAAAGCCCGCTTAGTGGCGGGCTTTTTGTACGGGGTCAAATCCTTTTGTCCGTTCAATCTGCGCTCCATTCTGTGAGCGCTTCGTGAAAAGTATGTCGCAGGAACGAAAAAGCCCGGCGTCGGCCGGGCTCTCTGTAGATGGGCCAAATCCCTTTGGCTGACCGCATTGTGCGTGACGGGTGTTACGGATGCGTGACAGTGCAGATACGAAAAGCCCCGCGCGGGTGTGTTCAGGCGCAAATTGCGCCCCTGATGATTCTGTCTAGCCGATTGTAGGCTGCTGCCAAACGATCTAACGGTCGATGCTGGATAAAGCATAGACTGAAAAGTAACCTTCTCCGCCAAGGTCAAGGATAGGGTGATCTAGCGTGCAATCGTTACACGCTCTTGATTTTACGTGCTATAGCATGAGTCTCTTGGTTGGCTCCGGTTGAGGGTAGCCGCCATGCTTTCCAGTCTAGAGCTTCGATACCTGGTCGAGAGAAGCTTTCTCCCGATGTATTGCGCATGCTCAGTTTCATCTGACAACTGTCTGACTGTCCGTATCTACAGTCCAGAGACAGGCCGGCTAGATCTTTTCTCTACCGGCATCTCCTGTTCCGAGCTCAACAGCAATCGTGCAATAGAGAGTATGCTCGCCAACCTCCGCAATGATCTCAACGCACATACCGTGCAACTTTCGCTCGTGCGTAATCATTGAGCCCCAGAACCCCGACTTGATCGCTACCTGAGCATGACCAGGCTTTTTGGAGAGCTTTCGAGCACAGAAACGAAAAGCCCTGCTCTGACGCGGGCTGATTTTCAGTTTCTGACCTGGCGACCAAAGCGACTAATCGTTCATCAGCTCCGCGATTCCGCGGGTGATGTGCGCCAGGTTCTCGTCGAGAGTAGTCAGGGTGCTACGCACATTGTCGGCAACATGCGAAATTGCACTCCACTTGACCACCCGCTTGCATTCGACCTGACCAGTCATTTGCATTCGTTCTGACCACCGATTGCATCGGATTTGACCAGCACGCTTTGTAACCATGATCGGCAGAGAACGGCCAAAAGCAGTGACAGCCATAAGTGAAATTTCTTAAATTTCTATTTTTTCTTAGACGCTTCAGCCCCCATCCAGCCAGACAAGATGTTGCATTGAACGACGTTATCGACCAGCGAAGTTGAAATCCTCCATCAGCATCGCGCGCGATGAAAATAACCGTACTAGGCTATTGCGGGCGCCTTGAGTAGTAATGGGAGTTCTATCGCTGGGTGAGTTGACCCCTTTGATCTATCCATTGGGCATTGTTTGAGGGATCACTCACCAGGATCCTGGTCGCTGCGTGCTGGATGTTTGAGTAGCAGTAACAAGGATCGACACTTGATAAAGGAATGCCTGTATGAAAAGACTTCCACATTGCTCCAGGCTATTCGTTGCCTGTTCATTACTGATAGCGCTCAACGGCCTGGCCCAGGCAGCACAAACAGAAAAGCCCAATATCCTGTTCATCGTGTCCGACGATACTGGCTACGGAGACCTCGGCCCCTACGGCGGCGGTATTGGCCGCGGCATGCCGACCCCGAGCATTGACGAATTGGCACAAGAAGGTACGACCTTTTATTCCTTTTATGCCCAACCAAGCTGCACCCCGGGTCGGGCGGCCATGCAGACCGGGCGCATCCCCAACCGCAGCGGCATGACCACCGTGGCCTTCCAGGGCCAGGGCGGTGGTTTGCCCGCCGCTGAATGGACCCTGGCCTCGGTGCTCAAGACCGGCGGTTACGAGACCTACTTCACCGGCAAGTGGCACCTGGGTGAAGCCGACTATGCGCTGCCCAATGCCCAGGGCTATGACGTGATGAAGTACGTCGGCCTCTATCACCTCAACGCCTACACCTACGCCGACCCGACATGGTTCCCTGACATGGACCCGGAAACCCGGGAAATGTTTGCCAAGGTGACCAAGGGCGCACTCTCGGGCAAGGCGGGAGAAAAGGCCGTCGAAGAGTTCAAGATCAACGGCCAGTATGTTGATACGCCGGTCATTGATGGCAAACCCGGTGTAGTCGGGATCCCCTACTTTGACGGTTATGTCGAGAAAGCCGCGCTGGAATTCCTCGACACCGCGGCCAAATCTGACAAGCCGTTCTTCATCAACGTCAACTTCATGAAAGTGCACCAGCCGAACCTGCCGGCACCGGAGTTCGTTCACAAGTCGATCTCCAAGTCCAAGTACGCCGACTCGGTGGTCGAGCTGGATACGCGCATCGGCCGTATCATGGACAAGCTCAAGGCGCTGGGCCTGGATAAGAACACACTGGTGGTCTACACCACCGACAACGGTGCCTGGCAGGATGTTTATCCGGACGCCGGCTACACGCCATTTCGTGGCACCAAGGGCACCGTGCGCGAGGGCGGTAACCGGGTCCCAGCGATCATGACCTGGCCCGGAAAAATCAAGCCCAATGCCAAGAACCACGACATTCTCGGCGGGCTCGACTTGATGGCGACCTTCGCCTCGGTGGCCGGCATCAAGTTGCCGGAGAAGGATCGCGAAGGTCAGCCGATCATGTTCGACAGCTACGACATGACCCCCGTAATCACCGGCACTGGCCCCGACCCACGCAAGGAGTGGTTCTACTTCACCGAAAACGAGCTGTCGCCAGGGGCCGTCCGTGTAACCAATTACAAAGCCGTGTTCAACCTGCGTGGCGACAATGGTGTGCCGACCGGCGGCCTGGCCGTGGACACCAACCTGGGCTGGAAAGGGGAGTCGAAGTACGTGGCGACAGTGCCGCAAGTCTTTGACTTGCTGCAAGATCCCCAGGAGCGCTATGACATCTTCATGAGTAACGTCACCGAGCGCACCTGGACCATGGTGCCGATCAGCCAGGCGATCAACAAACTGATGCAGACCTACATCAAATACCCGCCACGCAAGCTGCAAAGCATGGGCTATGACGGCCCGATCGAGTTGTCCAGGTACCAGAAATTCCAGTCGGTGCGTGAAGTCCTGCAGAAAGAAGGGATCAGCCTGCCGATGCCAGCCGGTAATTAATTAAGCTGACAATGAGCGACGGCCCTTTCAGGGGGCCGTCAATTTGCGACTGACGTTTCTAAATATGAAATGGTGCCGATAGTGGCGGTGGTGAGTGCCACCGAAGCCCTCACGGGTAACCGCGATCAGAGATACGATGCGTGATCCGAAAGCACTTCTGAAGTAGCAAGTTATAGGCATTACTAATGCGCATCCGGTCGGCGTTTTCAACGCAACTGCTGACCTGCGCGCTTTCTGGAAACCCAATAAGAATCATTTTACTTAGCTTCATCTGAAGGACTGCAAAGGGTCGTTCTCTGCCGGTCATGGCCACGCAGCGTGATGGTCAAATCCGATGCAAATGATTGGTCAGGTCGAATGCAAATGGGTGGGCAAGTCCGTGCAATTACCCACAACAGTGGGATGCCCGAGTTTGTCTACCCATAGAGCAAGCTCTTCGACAGCGGCCGCGATCGCTATTTGGTTCTCGTTAAACCGGTAGAGCAGGGAAGGGATCAGATCGTTGGTTGGCATGAGCTCGCTCCTCCTTTGAGGAGAAAAGCTTCGCATCGGACAACAAAAAGCCCGCACGTAGCGGGCTTTCTGTATGGGGTCAAATCCTTTTGTCTGTTCAATCTGCGCTCAACTCTGTGAGCGCTGCGTGAAAATTGCGTCGCCGAAATGAAAAGCCGATGAGTGTCAGGATCGGGGGATGGCAGAACGAAAAAGCCCGGCGTCAGCCAGGCTTCTAGTAATCGAGGCCAAATCCATTTGGCTGTCTGCATTGTGCTGGGTGCATGTGACGAAGGCATGACAGGGGCAGATACGAAAAGCCCGGCTCTGGACCGGGCATTTGAGTTACATCGGTACGACCGCCAGCACGCTTGTACTCACAATTTCGCCAGCCTCCATTACGGAGAACTGCTGAACCCTGATTTTTTTTGAGTCCCGCATCGAGTGACTACAACATCTCGCCGTCATACCACGCGCCTACTCCGCCTTCCCCCGCACAATCCTTCTCGCCTTCATAACCCGCCAGCTAATTTGTGCCGTTCAATGGAGAACCCTGCGACTCTCTCCAATCCTGATCCGATCAAGCGCCCGGTTTAATGCGTCCAAGGCATCGAGGAGAGCTTTCGCCTCGGCTTCCCGGCCATCCCCCCATAGGCGTTCAGCCATTTTGTTCAGGGCTTGGATGGAACGCTCAATTTCAGCAGCAGTCACTGCTGCTTTACTGTCCGTCTGCTTCTTCTTCATTGAGTAACCGTTTGCAGGGCATTGCTTGTATTTCAGGATCTAGCGCAAATACGCCCGCCAGAACGTATGGCTATTCAGCCTTCCGGACAATCCTTCCCGCCTTCACCTCATCAGCGTAAGCAGTCAGCCGATCAGCTTGCTCATGCAGCTTTTCGATCGTCTCCATTGCCTCCAGAAGCTCTGTATCCCCGCGCTGTTTTGCCAGCCTGAACATTTCCAGGGCCGCTTCTTCGAGGGAATATGCAGCGGCTTTCAAGTCGCGGCGTAACTCTTGATTGGGTTTGTTAAGTGCCATGACAACCTCCTGCCAATCCCTGCCGCGATCATTGGCAGTGTTCCGCCTTCGCCGGCCGGATTACCTGACCTGCACCGATTTCTTTAATCCAGCCATCTAACCGATTCTCACCTTGCTGAAAGACTGTGATCATCCTTCGAAGCGCCTCAGCATCTGGTCCATTACCTGCGTGGCTTAGCCGCTCGGCAATCCGAACTAACTCCACGGCCGACCACTTCAGATCAGAAGCGACACCCTGCAGATCGCGCTTCAGGTCCTGCACTGGTTTGTTGAGTCCCATCATCACCCCTTACAAGTCCCCACAACACTAATCCGATATTCAGTCCGCCAGAGCGATTCTCAGTGCTACCGCAGTTTCCAGCAGCTTATTCGCCTGGGCCGAGACGGCTACAGCCAGGTCTTCTTCCCCTGCATCTCTAAGCGTTGCTGCCAAATCGAGCAGCTTCCCTACCTCTGCCTCGATGGTACGGACGGATTCGCCTATCTGGTATCGAAGTGAGTGCGCCATGCCATCTACCCTCAAGCCAGATCTAGTACAAATCCACGCCGCGCCAAATTACTCCGGCTTCGCTCGCACAATCCTTCCAGCCTTCACTGCTCTTGGTTGGGTTTGGTGAGAGGCCTGGAGCCTCCTGAAAATCTTTGGCGTGTCAGATATTAGCTGCGGGAAAACCATTTCTTGATCGTCAGCAGCACTGAGGATCGGGATGGCTTGTGATCGCTCACCAATCTATCAAGTGCGACAGTAGCTTTCAGGGTTCGCTCCCTTAGCGTGCTGAGTCGAGTATGCAGCTCTTTCTTCAGGCGCTTTCGTTCGTCGGGCGGGGACAGCTCTATCAGCTTGTGAGCCATGAAAAAATTCAGCTCCATCTGCTGGTCTAGAGCATCGGTGATTTCCTTGATCGCATCTTTCATCCGAAGTCCACTCAGTCGCTACATTACTCACGCTTTGGGGCGTTACACCAGGTGAGCGTTCCACACCAGAAGCACTCTCGCCTGAATGTACGTTTCATCTCGCGGGATCGGTTCAGGCGGGTGGTTAGTGTTATCGGAGATCATCTTGAAATGATCGGTACCTTGCATCTGGAGACGCTTGATGTATAGGTGATCGCCCCATGAAAAGAGATAGATCCCATCCCCGACAAATTCCCGAATGCTCACGTCTACCAAAAGAGGATCGCGGTGCTTGATCGTTGGAGACATTGATTGACCCCATCCCGTGACAACCTTCAGGTGGTAGTGTTCACTGAACTCCACTCCCAATTCCCTGAGGTGCTTAGGGTTAACTCGCACATCCTGCAGCATCTCGGGGTAGTCATGCGGAACTTGCCCGCCACCCATTGCTGCTCGGACGTCGTAGTGGGCTATCCACACTTCGTCGCCGACCTGTCCGGGGCGAGAGAAGTCACCCGCGATGACATTTTCTGTTTCAACTACGCCGTTGTCCGTCTCTTCGGCGACTGCCAGAAGGCGACGGCGCGCCTGCTCCGTAAGGCTCTTTCCCTGCTTGGCAAGCATCTGGCGGACCAAGTCAGCAGCTGAATTAACCGGCGTTGAAGCATCCGCTTGATCTTCTCTTCTGGGAGGAGACACAAGAGCGCCCGCTGTAAGGCCGATTTTATCTTCGAGGTTAGCTGCAGCCTTTTCGCCAAGGTTCCTATGCCCATTGAGAATTTGGGAAAGGTACGAGGCGTCTAGGCCGTACTGATTGGCAAAGTCTTTTTGGGAAGCTCCCGCCATTACGGCTTTGAGAGCTTCGACCCTAATTTGGTTGATATCCATCAGGCAATCATCTCTTTCAGTTAGTAATCAGTAAATTACGCTCTGCTACTGCCTGATAGATTAGCAGTTGCTAATCTGCAAGGTGATTTAGGAGGTGCACTCATGAATCTGCACGACTACATCAAGTCTTTCGACAAACAAACCCTAGAAAGCTTTGCGGCTAGCTGCAGAACAACGGTGGGTTAACTCAAACAGGTTGCGTATGGCTACCGGCGTCCTGGCGCTGCTCTCGCTATCAGCATAGAGCGGGAGTCCTCTCGCTCGGTTACAGACCAACATCATGGTGAGCTGAACTGTTCAATGCTCTGGATTGATCTGTCAGTACCAGCTACTTTGAGATTTCACGCAAGGAGTTCGGACATGGCAGATAAATATGTTGGAAAAATAGTTGGGGTTGGTACGGATAACTTGGACTACGTGATTAACATCTATCAGGATGAGACCATTGAGCGCTCGCCAAACGGCATGGTTCGACATGAAGGCCTGAAGCATTTCGAAATGCAATCTGGTGGTGACGTGAAAAAGATTTCTGAGACTGAGTACGAGATTGTGGCTACGGGAGTGAGGGTGACCGTGCATGATGCTCAAAGCTAAGAAAGTCGGTTTGTCATGTGAGCACTTGAATGAGAGTGCCGCATGGTAGGTCGAAGCAATCTCCCGTTCGCCACCATATGAAAACAAGTGTGGCCAAGGGGGATCGGCTCTGAGGATTCGCCTAAACCTTTGCCTCAAACCACTGCGTTAATCCTTAACCTGCGGGGAATGAATCAGTTTTCCGTCATAGCTCTGACTCCTTCGTTGAATTAATCCCCGCCAGTATCCGTAGCCACGCCACCATTTCAAACATCTGAGTACACCCATGACAATCAAGCAACCCGACAGGGAGGCGATCGAACGAGCCTTCCGGGCCGGGTCGCTTTCGGTGCGAGCAATCGCCGAGCAGAACGACATCACCGATACAGCCATCCGCAAGCGGGCCAAGAAGGAAGGCTGGCTTGCTGGCTATCACAAGTCGCAACGCCGAGGCCGTGATACGCACCGCGATTCAGCACGTCGCCGGCCAGGCGCGAAATCAGTTCGCCAAACAAAACAGCGACATCCTGAGGGGCGTGAAGATCATCGCCACGCTGGATGGCCGAACCACAGCATATTGCCGAGCGGCGGACGGTACCGAATACGCACTGGGCGAGGGGCTGCGACCGCCATTCCACATCCGCTGCCGGACCAGCTTCATTCTGCTGCTCAAGGATGCACCCTCGCTGGGCGCGCTTGCTGACCGATCGAGCATGAACGGCCAGATCAAGGCGGACACCAGTTACTACGAATGGATCAAGACGCAGCCGGCATCCTTTCAGGACGCGGTCATCGGGAAGTCCCGGGCGAAGCTGTTTCGCGATGGCGGTATGACTCCCGAACAGTTCGCTGACCTGCAGATCGGCAACAACTTCAAGCCCCGCACGCTGGAGCAACCGGCGGTGCTACCCACTATTACGCGACCACTATGCCGAAACCACCGGCCTGGGTTAAAGGCGCCAAACAGACGCTGGCGCTCGGTCACCATGTGTTCTTCAAGGAGGTGCCATGACCGCCTTCAGCAGATTGTCTCGTGTATTGGCCACTGCCGAGGAGGGCAGCCTTTGGTTCGAATGCCTTGGCTGTAAGATGATGCATCGAGTCATGCACGGCTCAGGGCCAGGTCGATTGCATTCTGTAGCCACGCTGGCGCTTTCTCCCTGATGGCCTTCAGACCTTCGACGGTGTGGCGTTTGCGCTGTTTCTTCTCGATGCGGTTGATCGTGCTGGCCGCCGGGTTGTCCGGGCACAGCCCCTTTGTCGCGGCGTGGTTGAAAATGTCGATGAGCAGCGCACGACACTGGTTTGCCGTGCGCGGGGTGAGGGCGTCCAGCATTTCCGCGACCATGCGGATCGTGATCTGGTCGACAGCCTTGCCTTCGAAGTGCTTGCGAAAGCGCCGGAAATGCACGGCATACAAGCTGACCCGACCGAGCGCTACTCAATTTGCCAGCTACCTGCAGCGAAGAGGGCCGTTCGCAACAAGGGCTTGAAATTACTCCAAGAGCTTTCTCGTAATTTTCAACACATATTGCTCATTGAGGACGTGTGAAGGAAGAACGTTGAGGCGACTGTATTCGCCAAGGAACTCATTGGAGACGGCCGCGGCAGTGCGCTCAAGGATTTTTTCCTTAACGCTCACGGGGCAATTGGTTTTGTACTTGTAGCCAACGAAGTCGCGAATGTGATTCGTCATAACGATATCAAGTGCAGATGGCTTGTTTATCACAGCATTCCTTGGCATTCCAATCCCTATTAAGCACTCATTGAGAGCTCGTTACGTTGATGAAAATCCATTTAATTGTCTAATTCTACAAGAAATATACAAATGTGAGGGGCTCATGGTTTATGGAGGAGCGCGCCAGACTTGACCCAGCGAATGCTCAACGAATTACCGGAATCACCGACGCCGGCGATGAAGGACTGATTGCGTTGCAGGCGTGCCAGACCTACGTCAAAGCGCTCGCGCCTACACATTTCGAATGAGTTCGCGGGGATTTCGCGGAGATTACCGGGCGGGAATGGAAATCAGCTGTTGATTGGCTGGTGAATCTCTGTGGCCGATGTCTGTGCTGCTGCGTACTCGTCAGCCAAAAACCGAGTTGAGTCGGTATTGCCGAGCTGTACTTTCTCACGACGAACTCGCTCCTTTGCGCGGAGCGTCGAAAGCACAGGGAAGAAAAGCATCAGGCTGACCGGCCAAGCCAATATCGCGCAAATGATGAGCAGGCTATGAGTGAGCCTGTCACCGTAATTGAGGGCAAAAAAATCCAATACACGATCCAGAACTGGATTGTTCTGGATTGGATCAGCGCTATCGTTGATCCAGTTCCGGAGAATTTGAAGAAGCTGATGGCGGCTTCTAGGGCGAGTTGGTTTTCGTTGAGCTTGTATGGCAGGGAAGGGAGCAGATCAGAGTTTGGCATCGCGAAATACTCCGTGGAGATTTCAGCGTAGCAGTCGTCAATCGTAGGGGAGGGAAGAAAGGTAGGGGCTACAGGACGCCGGGGAGGGGCCGAAAATGGCACAGATCCTCTTGAGCGTCGGCAAGCACGCCGGCGTTTTTGCACCTGTCCTCAACACGGCCCTGCGCAGTTTTTTATGCCTGGCGCAAAGCATGGGAGAGCGACGCACTTAGCGTCGAAGACGTATTTTCTGCCAGTTGTCTTCACTGGTAAACGTTCCTGTATCGCCCCAAAAAATAAAGCGGGTCGCTCGATACAGTGCTGTTGGGCGCGAACAGTGCAGCCCGCGTAGTTTGTGATAAGCCCATTTCCATCCGTGCTTTGATGCGCTGCTCATATTTTTCCCTAGATCAATATGATCCATTTGCCTGATGGCATCCGGTAGATAATTAACGGCCAACAGTTGCTTTACGACGTAAAAAAAATGCTCATCCTGGGCGAGGGCGTTTCCCTCCTCCAAAATTGCTCCCCCTTAGTCAACATCAGAAAGATTTAGATCCCCCGACGCCGGTTTAATTGCCGGTTTTTTTTCGCCCGGAGAAAAGTGAATGCCCATCACCAATCAGCTGCTGCTGCAGATCCTCCCGAACGCCGGCCCAGTTGCCGGCGTTTTTGTGTCCGCGCTGAATGATGCGATGGCACGCTTCAAGATCGACACTCGCCTGCGCGTGGCGGCTTTTCTCGCTCAGGTCGGGCATGAGTCCGGCCAACTGCGCACTCTGGTCGAAAACCTGAACTACAGCGCTGAGGGCTTAATCCGGACCTGGCCGAAGCGCTTCAACCTGCTGACGGCTACCGCTGCCGCCCGCAAACCCGAGCAGATCGCGAACATCGTCTACGCCTCGTGCCTGGGCAACGGGCCGGCCGTGACGGGCGACGGCTGGCGGTACCGGGGCATGGGATTGATTCAGGTCACTGGCTGGGTCAACTATCAGGCATGTGGATCAGCCCTGAGCCTGGACCTGCTGACCAAGCCAGAATTGCCGGAGCAGCCGATCTATGCTGCGCTATCTGCCGTCTGGTTCTGGGCGAGCAATGGCCTGAGTGAGCTGGCGGACGCCGGAAGGTTCGGGGCGATCACCCGGAAGGTAAATGGTGGCTTGAATGGCCAGGCCGATCGGCTGGCTATTTATGAGCGTGCATTGAAAGTGTTGCCTATATAAAGGAAGGAATTGTGTTCGGTCGGCAGGGCGCCTCGGATGGGGGCGGTACTGTAGAAATATACAACGCTAAGTTATTGATTTTTATAGGGTGATGTTGCGGTTTTGCGGTCCATTAAAAACGCCATATATTCCTTGTAGATCAATTGCTTACGTCGGTTTCTGGATCACCTTGACATAGTGGGGGTCTAAGCGACCGGCGCCCAAGGATTAGGTGCAGGCAGACATTGCAATTACTTGCTTTTTGGAGGCCAACTGCTGCGGGCGCCGCCAGATTTTTCCCTGTGGCGCTGGGTCCATTTATGAGATCAGGGGCTTTAGCTCCGCCTGCTTCCAACACACTATAATTACTGCAATACCCTTAATCCCTAACCGCCCTCAGGGATTATCCTTTCAAAGGAGCATGATCGTGAAACAGCTCCTGGCCTTAGTCCTCGCGACCTCCATCAGCCTGCCTCTGATGGCTGCTGAGACCGCCCCTGCGGCCAGCGCCGCAGTGCCCAGCGCTACCTCAAGCCTGACGCTGTCGACTCCACTCGTCGGTGGCGTAACGGTTGGCACTGGCCTGGCAATTAGCGCCGGTGTTATCGCTGCTGGTGTCGCCATCTCCAGCGGCGGCGGTAGTGGTGGCAACGACGCCACCCCGGGCACCGGCGGCACTTCAGGTACCAGCGGAACTACTGGCACCACCGGCACCACCCGGTAACAGCCCCCTTGTTGATGTCGCATGGCGTTAACTGACTCGGTCAGTTGCAATTGGGGGTTCCAAAGGTCTGTATCGGTGGCGCGCAGAGCACATCATATGTGGCGAGGGGGATCGCGATCAGCTCGGCTCCTACGAAAATAACCTACTGCCGGCGCCCAAGGATTAGGCGCCGCATTGGGAGTCAGGTTGTTCGTTCGGCAGGACGCCGGAGAGGGGGAGGCACGCTGACATAAAGCTGTCATTGCATAGCCAAACTGAGCCATACAAACCCCAAAGAGGGTTTTTTGAGGGCCTGAAAGCCGTAGCCTGCGCGGCCCTCAGGGTTGCCCTTCAAGATGATGAACCTGGATCGCTTCGATCTGGCGTGATCCAAAAAGCCTGACATTGCCGCGACCTGAGTGAGATCGGGTCGCGGTCACTTCATCTGCACGTTGCGGTCAGTGTTCGATGTCCGCGTCTTCTACCGTTTTTTCGGCGCTGGCAGGCCAGGCATTAATCACCGATTGCAGGAACTGCTCCGATAATCGAGGGTTGTCCAAGGCTCTGGCGATCAGTATGGCCCCGGTGATCGATGACAGGATGCGCAAGGCTTCCTGGTGCTTTTCATCATCGGTTTCGCCGTCGACCAATGGCATCAGCGTTTCGATCAGGGTCTGCACGCCTTGGGTGAACGAGTGGCTGACGGCACCGCCGTTGCGCGCGACATCGGCCCCCAGGGCAGGGATCGGGCAGCCTTCGGTCCAGTTGCTCAAGTGGCTTTGAGTCAAGTAACCCTTGAGCAGTTCGGGGATGGATTTAGCCGCTCGCCAGTCTTCGATGTTGGTTTCGAACGTGCGGCTGACCGCCTCTGACGCCAACTGCTCCTTGCCACCGGGGAACTGGCCGTAGAAGCCGCCGTGGGTCAGGCCCACCGAGCGGGAAAGTTCGCCGATACCGATGCCATCAATGCCTTTTTCCCGGTACATCTTCGAGGCCGCGCCGAGGATCGCTTCCTTGTTGGCCGCAGCCTGGTCTTTCGTCACTTTCATGAGTGGGTCCTGTCATCCGATGAGCGCCCTGGCAAATTTTTGCCGGGGGGGTAGTAATTATGATGATCATAATATAAATTCGCGGCAATGGTTTTGCAGGCCCCGAGACCGTGGCTCAAGTCAAAACACCTCACAGGGTGCCGACCCATGAAACGTAATGATCTGCGCAATATCGACCTTAATTTGCTGGTGGTTTTCGAGGCGCTTATTCAGGAGCGCAATGTCACTCGGGCTGCAGAAAGGCTTGCCCTGGGCCAACCCGCGGTCAGCGGCGCATTGAGTCGATTGCGTACGCTGTTCAACGACCCTCTGTTTAAACGCATTGGCCACAAAATGGAACCGACCACCCGAGCCTTGCAGGTGGCGCAAACGCTTGGGCCCGCATTGGACTCCATTTGTTCCGTCGTCAGTCTGACGGACTCCAATAAAAACCCTGTTAATTCATAGGCCTGATCTGAACATTCGTTTTTTTTGCCCTTAAACATGATAGTCATCATTAATGATGATAGCCAAGTTCACTCCGTTCAATTCGTCGCTGCCCCCTGTGCGGCCGAGAATTATCCAACCCCTAAACCGTCAGGCGGACACTACCCATGGAACAGTCACTCAAACCTTTGCGTTATCCCCTTGCTGTCCTGACCCTGGCGGCCATCACGGCCTGCGGTCACGCACCCGATGCCGCCCAGGCTCCGGGTGCGCCGCCTGTCACGGTCGCCAAAGTGCTTGAGCAACCCATCACTGAATGGGATGAGGTCACCGCCCGTCTGGAAGCGCCGGAAACCGTCGTGGTTCGCCCGCGGGTTTCGGGGCAGATCGATCGTGTCGCTTTCACTGACGGCGAGTCGGTAAAGAAAGGGGATTTGCTGTTCCAGATTGATCCACGTCCGTTCGAACATGAAGTGCATCGCCTCGAAGCGCAGTTGCAGCAAACGCGCGCCACGCTGGTTCGAACTGGCAATGAAGCACAGCGTGGCCAGCGTCTGCTGAGCAGCAATGCCATCTCTGCAGAACTGGCCGACACGCGCACCACCACCGCCCAGGAAGCCAAGGCTGCCGTCGATGCCGTGCAGGCACAACTCGATCTGGCACGCCTGAACCTGAGTTTCACCCGCGTCACCGCGCCGATCAGCGGCCGGGTCAGCCGTGCCGAAATCACCGCCGGTAACATCGTCACCGCCGACACTTCGGCGCTGACCAGCGTGGTCTCCACCGACAAGGTCTACGCCTATTTCGACGCCGACGAACGCCTGTTCCTCAAGTACGGCCAGCTCTCCCGTCAAGGCCGGCGCAGTCAATCCACGCCGGTGTACATGGGCTTGTCGAACGAGGAGGGCAATAGCCACCTGGGGCAGATGAACTTCGTCGACAACCAGGTCAATCCCAAGACCGGCACCATCCGTGGCCGCGCGGTGTTCGATAACGCCGATGGCCAATACACCCCGGGGCTGTACGCCCGATTGAAACTGGTGGGCAGCGCAGCCTATGCCGGCCTGCTGATCAAGGACGAGGCCGTGGGCACCGACCTGGGCAAGAGGTTCGTGCTGGTGATCGACCAGGACAACAAGGCCGTGTACCGCAGCGTCGATCTGGGGCCGAAGCTCGAAGGCTTGCGCATCGTGCGCAGCGGTTTGCAGAAAGAAGACCGCATCGTCATCAACGGTCTGCAACGGGTTCGTCCCGGCGCGGTGGTCGCGCCTCAGGATGCGCCGATGGCCGATGCGCAAACCGTTGCCACCCTGGCCCGTCAACGTCAGGCCATCGAGGCGGGTAATCAGCCCGTCGCTCCGTCCCCGGCACTGGTGAAAACGGATGCAACCGTTTCGCCTCGCGGATAAAGGAACACCGTCATGAAGTTCTCCCAGTTCTTTATCACGCGGCCAATCTTCGCCGCAGTGCTGTCGCTGCTGATCCTGATCGCCGGTGCGATCGCGCTGTTCCAGTTGCCGATCAGCGAATACCCCGAGGTGGTGCCACCGACCGTCGTCATCCACGCCAACTACCCGGGTGCCAACCCCAAGGTGATTGGCGAAACCGTTGCCGCGCCACTCGAGCAAGCCATCACCGGCGTCGAGAACATGCTGTACATGTATTCGCAGTCCACCGCCGATGGCCGGCTCACGCTGACCGTGACCTTCGCCCTCGGCACCGACCTGGACAACGCCCAGGTGCAGGTGCAAAACCGTGTCACGCGCACCGAGCCGAAACTTCCCGAAGAAGTGACGCGCATCGGTATCACCGTGGACAAGGCGTCGCCCGAGTTGACGATGGTGGTGCACCTGACCTCGCCGGACAAGCGCTACGACATGCTGTACCTGTCCAACTACGCGATCCTCAACGTCAAGGATGAGCTGTCGCGCCTGAACGGTATCGGTGACGTGAAGATGTTCGGTATCGGCGACTACTCGCTGCGTATCTGGCTCGATCCGAACAAGACCGCTTCACGCAACCTGACCGCGACTGACGTGGTCAACGCGGTCCGTGAACAGAACCGTCAGGTCGCTGCTGGCCAACTGGGCGCACCGCCTGCGCCCAACGCCACGAGTTTCCAGATGTCGATCAACTCCCAGGGGCGACTGGTCACCGAGGAGGAGTTCGAGAACGTGATTGTCCGCAGTGGTCCGGACGGCGAGATCACTCGCCTCAAGGACATTGCGCGGATTGAACTCGGCTCCAACCAGTACGCCCTGCGTGCCTTGCTCAATAACCAGGAAGCGGTGGCGATGCCGATCTTCCAGCGCCCGGGTTCCAATGCGATCGACGTCTCCGATCAGGTGCGGGCGAAGATGGCCGAGCTGAAGAAGAACTTCCCGGAAGGCATGGACTACGAGATCGTCTACGACCCGACCATCTTCGTGCGCAGTTCGATCGAGGCGGTGGTTCACACGCTGTTCGAAGCGCTGATTCTGGTGGTGCTGGTGGTGATCCTGTTCCTGCAAACCTGGCGCGCTTCGATCATTCCACTGGTTGCCGTACCGGTGTCGTTGATCGGCACCTTTGCCGTGATGCACCTGTTCGGTTTCTCGCTCAATGCCCTGTCGCTGTTCGGTCTGGTGCTGGCCATCGGGATCGTGGTCGATGATGCGATCGTGGTGGTGGAGAACGTCGAGCGCAACATCGAATTGGGCCTCGAGCCGATCGAGGCCACCAAGAAAGCCATGGGCGAGGTGACCGGGCCGATCATCGCCACCGCGTTGGTGTTGTGCGCGGTGTTCGTGCCCGCAGCATTTATCTCCGGTTTGACGGGCCAGTTCTACAAGCAATTCGCCCTGACCATTGCCATCTCGACGGTGATCTCGGCGTTCAACTCCTTGACCCTGTCGCCGGCATTGGCCGCGGTATTGCTCAAGGCCCATGGCGCGCCGAAAGACCGGTTCTCCAAAGTGCTGGATCGCCTGTTCGGTGGCTGGCTGTTCAAACCCTTCAACCGCGTATTCGAAAAGGCCAGCCACGGCTATGTGGTTGCCGTCGCCAAGGTCATTCGTGGCAGCAGCGTGGCCTTGCTGGTGTATGCCGGGCTGATCGCCATGACGTACATGGGCTTCAGCACCACGCCGACCGGTTTCGTGCCGACCCAGGATAAAAAATACCTGGTGACCTTCGCGCAACTGCCGGACGCCGCCAGCCTTGATCGCTCGGAGTCGGTGATCCGGCGCATGAGCAGCATCGCCATGAACGAGCCAGGCTTTGACAGCGCGGTGGCATTCCCGGGGCTGTCGATCAATGGCTTCACCAACAGCCCGAACGCCGGTATCGCCTTCATCGGTTTGCGGCCCTTCGATGAGCGCAAAGACCCGAGTCTGTCGGCAAAGGCGATTTCCGCTTCACTGAACGCCAAGTTCGGCAGCATTCAGGACGCCTACATCGCCGTGTTCCCGCCACCGCCCGTTCAAGGCTTGGGCACCATCGGTGGTTTCAAACTGCAGATCGAAGACCGCGGCAACCTGGGCTATGAAGCCCTGTACAAAGAGACTATGAACGTCATCGCCAAGAGCCGCAGCGTTCCGGAGCTGGCCAATCTGTTCACCAGCTTCACGGTGAACGTACCGCAGGTCGACGCCGCTATCGACCGGGAAAAAGCCAAGACCCACGGCGTGGCCGTCAGCGATATTTTCGATACGTTACAGGTGTACCTGGGCTCGTTGTATGCCAACGACTTCAACCGTTTCGGCCGCACCTATCAGGTCAACGTTCAGGCTGACCAGCAATTCCGCCTGGAACCGGAGCAGATCGGCCAGTTGAAGGTGCGTAACGACCATGGAGAAATGATTCCGCTCGCCACGTTCATCAAGGTCAGCCCGACGTCGGGGCCTGATCGGGTCATGCACTACAACGGCTTCATCAGTGCGGAAATCAACGGTGCGGCGGCTCCCGGCTTCAGCTCCGGCCAGGCCCAGAAAGCCATCGAGAAACTGCTCAAGGAAGAACTGCCCAACGGCATGACCTACGAGTGGACCGACCTGACCTACCAGCAGATCTTGTCCGGCGACACCGCGTTGCTGGTGTTCCCGCTCTGCGTCCTGTTGGCGTTCCTGGTACTGGCCGCGTTGTATGAAAGCTGGAGCCTGCCACTGGCGGTGATCCTGATCGTACCGATGACCCTGTTGTCGGCAATTGCCGGGGTGATCCTTTCCAAGGGCGACAACAACATCTTCACCCAAATCGGCCTGATCGTGCTGGTGGGCCTGGCGTGCAAGAACGCGATCCTGATCGTCGAGTTCGCCAAGGACCGGCAGGACCAGGGCCTGTCACCGCTGGATGCGGTGCTCGACGCTTGCCGCATGCGTCTGCGACCGATCCTGATGACCTCGATCGCTTTCATCATGGGCGTGATTCCGTTGGTGACTTCCACCGGAGCCGGTTCGGAAATGCGTCGTGCCATGGGCGTCGCGGTGTTCTCCGGAATGCTCGGGGTGACCTTCTTCGGCTTGCTGCTGACGCCGGTGTTCTTCGTCCTCATTCGTCGCTACATCGAACGTAAAACCGCGCGCAAGGCGGCCCGGGTTCACGCGCTCAACGTTATTGATTCGGAGGCACACTGATGAACGCTTACAAGCTGTTTTTACCGAGTCTGTTGGTCACCGCGTTGGCGGCATGCACAGTCGGGCCGGATTATAAAACCCCGGACACGGCACCTGCCCATGTTGTCTCGGCACAAGGGGTCAACTACGATCGGACTCGTTTCGAAACGGTGTGGTGGCAGCAGTTCGATGACCCCACGCTGAACCAGTTGGTCGGCAAAGCGCTCAATGGCAACCGCGATTTGCGTGTGGCCTTCGCCCGCTGGAAAGCCGCCCGGGCCATCCGCGATGACATCAGCAACGACAATTTGCCGGTGGTCACCAGCCGGGTCAGCAGCCAGCAGGGCAAGGCTCAAGTGCCGGGGCAAACCGTGAATCGGGTCAACACCGAACGCTACGATCTGGGCCTGGACATGGCCTGGGAGATCGACCTGTTCGGGCGCATCCAGCGCGAACTGGAATCCAGCGATGCCCGGGAGGACGCCGCGGCGGCGGATCTGTATCAACTGCGGGTGACCATGATCGCCGAACTGGTGGATGCCTATGGTCAGCTGCGTGGTGCGCAACTGCGGGAAAAAATCGCCCTGGCCAACCTCAAGAACCAAAGCGAATCGCGCGCCGTGACGGTGAGCCTGCGTGACGCTGGCGTGGGCAACGAACTCGACGTGGTGCGTGCCGATGCCCGGTTGGCGGCCGTCGAGGCGAGCGTGCCACAACTGCAGGCGGAACAGGTACGCGACAAAAACCGCATCGCCACGCTGCTGGGCGAACGCCCGGACACGCTGAGCATCGACTTGAGTCCAAAGGATTTGCCGGCCATCGCCAAGTCGTTGCCGATTGGCGATCCCGGCGAACTGTTGCACCGGCGTCCGGATGTGCTCGCGGCGGAGCGCCGGTTGGCGGCTTCAACCGCCGATGTCGGCGTGGCCACCGCCGACCTGTTTCCACGGGTGAGTTTGAGTGGGTTCCTGGGGTTCATAGCGGGGCGTGGTTCGCAAATCGGTTCCAGTGCCGCCCGCGCCTGGAGCCTGGGGCCGAGCATCACCTGGGCCGCGTTTGACCTGGGCAGTGTGCGGGCGCGCATTCGTGGCGCGGATGCCGACGCCGAGGGTGCATTGGCGACCTATGAGCAACAGGTGTTGCTCGCCCTGGAAGAATCGGAAAACGCCTTCAGCGACTACGGCAAACGCCAGCAACGCCTGCTGTCGCTGATCAAGCAAAGTGAGTCGAGTCGAGCCGCGGCCGATCTGGCGGCGACGCAATACAAGGAAGGGGTGGTGGACTATCTGGTGTTGCTGGACGCACAACGTGAGCGCCTGAACGCCGAGGATGCCCAGGCGCTGGGTGAAACCGATCAGTACCGCGCCATTGTGGCGATCTACAAATCCTTGGGTGGCGGATGGGACAGCGGCGATACCCGGCTGGCGAAAAATAGCTGATGGACCCGGTGTTGTTGTAGGAGCGAGCTTGCTCGCGATGGTCGTTAACGAAAACGCGTGCTTGCTGGCTAAGCGCGGTGCCCTTGAGTCCATCGCGAGCAAGCTCGCTCCTACAGTTGTCGGTATGCCTTTTTTACTGCCCGTCCACAATGCACGGCAACCCCAAAGGATTACCCTCGCGCAGAGGCTCCGGCAGCAGGGCATCCGGAAATCCCTGGTAAGCCACCGGGCGCAGGAAGCGCTCGATGGCAGTCATGCCCACCGAAGTAAAACGACTGTCCGAAGTGGCCGGAAACGGTCCGCCATGCACGGTGGCGAAACACACTTCCTGCGGATGGGCGAAGGCATTGACCACGATGCGCCCGGTGCGTCGCTCCAGGGTTGGCAGCACGCGACGGGTCAGCGGCAAATCGTCCTGTTCAAGATGCAGGGTCGCGCTGAGTTGCCCCTTGAATGAGCGCGCGACCA
This sequence comes from Pseudomonas sp. P1_F7, assembly GCF_056405655.1. Taxonomy (NCBI): domain Bacteria; kingdom Pseudomonadati; phylum Pseudomonadota; class Gammaproteobacteria; order Pseudomonadales; family Pseudomonadaceae; genus Pseudomonas; species Pseudomonas sp. P1_F7. The sequence continues at coordinate 95,269 of NZ_JBFUBR010000008.1, read as the reverse complement.
TCAACAATTCTTCTTCATCCCTGACCTTCACCAGCAGCGCGGACGGGCCGAATACCTCCTGTGCAAGCAACGGTTCGGCGAGAAAACGTTGGCCATCGACCTCGAACAGCGCCGAGCGGCCATCGACTTCTGCGGTGGATGTCGAGCCAATGGCGACGAGGCGGGCGCCGGCGTTTTCCATTGTGCACAGACCCTTCAGGTAAGCCCCATGGATGCCCGGTGTCAGCATCGTGCGTGCCGGTGCTTCGCTCACGCGTTTGCTCATGGCGTGGCGCAGTGCTTCAAACCCTGCACCTTCGACGGCAATCAGAATGGCCGGTTTGAGGCAGGCCTGCCCGACATTGACCAGCATGCGCTCAACAAAGCCATCGCCAATCTGCGCGCCGCGTTCGGCGAGTGCCTTTGGCAGGATGAAGGTCGGGTTGACGCTGGTCATTTCGGCGAAGACCGGAATCGGCTCGGGACGTAACTGCGCACGCCGATACAGCGCCATGCCACCTTGTTCGGAACCAGTGAAGGTCACAGCCTTGATCAGCGAATGATCGACCAGTGCTTCGCCAATGGCATTGCCGGAGCCACGCACCATCGAGAACACGCCTTCGGGCAATCCGCTGTCTTGCACCGCTTGGCGGATGGCGCGGGCCTGGATTTCCGAGGCGCCGGGATGCGCGTTGTGCGCCTTGAGAATCACGGTCGCGCCAGCCGCCAGCGCCGACGCGGTATCGCCGCCGGCCACCGAGTAGGCGATGGGGAAGTTGCTCGCGCCGAAGATCGCCACCGGGCCGATGGCGATTTTTTGCAGGCGATGGTCCATGCGCGGGCGTGGCTGGCGCTCCGGTTGTGCAGGATCGATGGCCAATTGCAGGAAACGCCCCGTGCGCACCACATCGGCGAATTGGCGAAACTGGGTGGCCGCTTTGATTGCCTCGCCTTCCAGTTGCGCTTGCGGCAGGCCGGTTTCCAGGGCCGCCCGTGCCGCCAGCGCTTCGCGAACGCTGTCGAGGTTGTCGGCGATGCGTTCGAGAAACGCCGCACGCACGGCGAGCGAGGTATGGCTGTAATCATCGATTGCTTCATCGGCCAGGGTCGCAGCCCGGTCGACGTCGGCCACGCTACCCAGCGCAAACGGCGGTTCAATCGCTTGGTTTGTCGCGGGATTGAGCGCCTTCAGGGTGCCTTCGCGGGCGGCGACATCGCTGGCGCCGATCAGCAGTTTGCCGGTCAACTGCATCACTCACCTCCCTGTGCCAGCGCGGCAACCAGTTCGTCGGTGGTCAGGATGGCATGAGCGAAAGTCGGGCCGTTCAACTCATGGGCCGAATGCATCATTTCCGGTTTGAAGGCGGCGGTCGCATCCCGTACCAGGGTGACGTGATAGCCGAGTTCCTGAGCGTAACGAGCGGTTGCCTCGATGCAGGTATTGGCCAGCAGGCCGACGATGATGACGTGGGTGATACCTTTCTGCTTGAGGCGGAAATCGAGGTCGGTATTGGCAAAACCGCTCGACCCCCAATGCTCCTGGACGACGATGTCGCCGTCCTTCGGCGCGAAGTCAGGGTGCCATTCACCGCCCCATTCCCCGCGTGCGAAGTGGTGCATATGCATGACCTTGCACTGGGTGGGACTCGGGTGATCCCAGTTTTCGTAGTCGCCTTTTTCCCAGCGGCGGTGCGGTACGATGACCACGGGGATGTTGAGCGCGCGAATGGTGCGATCAAGCGTACGCAGGTTGTCGAGCAGGCCGACTCGCTTGGCAATGGGCTCGATCAAGGGATAGATTTTTCCGCCATCCGACAGAAAGTCGTTGTAAGGGTCGACCAGCAGGTAGGCAGTCCGGTCAAGAGGGTAGGTGGCGTTGGGCATGGCGGTTCTCCGCAAGACAATCCGTGGATGGTGAAGTGTAGTTGCTCAGGATTTACGTTGATATGATAATCATAGTAACTAGGAAAGAGGCAATGCCGCATGTCGGTGAAAACAACCGTTTCTGAAACCCTGTGTCCGATTTCCCGGGCCGAAGCCGTCGTGGGCGACCGCTGGACGGTGTTGGTGCTGCGCGAGTTGTTCATGGGCAGTCATCGCTTTGACGACATCCAGGCGCAGACCGGCGGTACGCCGCAAATGGTCGCGGCGCGTTTGAAGAGCATGGAAGCGGACGGGCTCGTAGAGCGCCGCGCTTATAGCGAACGGCCAAAACGCTACGAATATCACCTCACGGAAAAAGGCGAGGCGTTCTACTCGGTGGTCCTGGCGCTGCGGGCCTGGGGTGAAACCTGGTGCAAGTCGCCTGAGGAAGGCCTGGCGGTGGTGTATACCCACCGCAGTTGTGGCGAGCCGGCCGGACTCGGGCCGCTTTGTGCGCATTGCGGGCAGCCCTTGCACCGCGCAGACCTGATCAGTGAACCGAGTGCCGCCTATGTCGCTGAACGCAGCGCCCGGCGCGACGCGTTCAAGGGCAGTCGCGGGGCGACGGGGGAATAAGGTCAACGACGTGCCCGCAGATGCGGGTTTGTATCCGCAGGTATCCGCAACGCCCGCCGTTACCCGGGCATACAAAACCGCCGTTTCCCGACACCCGGGCGATACACGGCGGCCTTCCAATGGAACCACCGGCATCGCGCCACTTTCGGCGCGGCCTGGCGTGGTTCAACTGGAGGAAAGACAATGTTGCGTACCCACACCCGTCACACCATCGGCAAGCTTGGTCTGGTTCTGGCCGCCGCCGGGCTCGCCACCTTCGCGAGCCTCTCTCAAGCCCAGGAAACACAGCCGGCCCCGGCAATGAAAAGCTGGCAGCAGGGCCTGCACCGCACGGACCTGGTACGCGAAGATTTGGGCGCCGCCGATCGCGAAGTCCTCCAGGTGCTCGTGGACTTCGATCCGGGTGTGACTTCGCCCAAACATGCTCACCCGGGTGTAGAGGTGGCGCACGTGATCAGCGGCACCTTTGAGTATCAGCTGGAAGGGCGGGCACCGGTGACGCTCAAGGCCGGCGATTCGTTGTACATCCCTGAAGGCGTCGCCCATGTGGCGAAGAACGTGGGCCAGGGCAAGGCCTCGGAGCTGGCGACCTACATCGTGAAGAAAGGCGAGTCGCTGCTGATCCTGAAGGAGTAGGCGAGGGCCGCCGGATCATTGCGAACTGCAAACCTCCCACACACAGCCGCGCAGCCAACGATGCGCCGGGTCGGCGTCCATGCGCGGGTGCCACAGCATCGAAACCGTGATCGGCGGCGTCGGGAACGGCAGGGCAAAGCAATGCATCCCCTGGCACAGGTTGCCGACGTGCCGCTGCGGTACGCTGGCGACCAGGTCTGAAGCCCGCGCCAATGCAATCGCCGAAGAGAAACCGGCGACGATGGTGATGATGTCCCGCTTCAGCCCCAGCTCATTCAAGGCGTCGTCCATGACGCCTTTTTCGTGGCCCCGGCGCGAAACCAGAATGTGCCGGGCCTCGGCATAACGAACAGGTGTCATCTCGCCTCGAGCCAGTGGATGGCCCTTGCGCACAACGCCAATGAACCGGTCACGAAACAGCATCCGGGTTCGCACTTCCGGGCTGGTCGATTCGCCGATCACACCGGTTTCCAGATCCACCGCGCCTTCGCGCAGCAGGGTGCTGTCCTTGTTCAGCTTCTGCACGAAATTCAGGCGGACACCGGGTGCCTCCTGGTGGATGCGGGCGATCAGTGGCGGTCCGAAATTTTCCACGAAGCCATCGCTGGTGCGCAGGGTGAAGGTGCGCGCCAGTTGATTGAGGTCGAGTGCCTCGGCGGGGCGCAGGATGGCTTCGGCGTCCTGCACGAGCACGCCGACCCGTTCACGCAGTTCCAGTGCCCGGGGCGTGGGAACGAGTCCGCGACCGGCACGCACCAAAAGTGGATCGCCCGTGGTTTCGCGCAACCGCGCCAGCGCCCGGCTCATGGCCGACGGGCTCAGGCGCAAACGCTGTGCGGCGCGGGCCACGCTGCCTTCTTCGAGCAACACGTTCAGGGTGATCAACAGATTCAGGTCTGGCATCAGAAATACCTGTGGGTAGATGGCGTTATATGCACGTATAAAGTGCAAATGCTGCGTCTTCCGCCATGTTATGGCTGGGCTTAGGCTCGGGACAACCTATTTGCGGAGTCGCGAGAAAATGAAGTCCATATCGATTCGGGGAGCCTTGGCCAGCCTGTCGTTATCCATGCTGCTGTCGTCCCTGGGCACCAGCATTGCCAATGTTGGGTTGCCGACACTGGCCGAGGCGTTTTCAGCGTCGTTCCAGGCTGTGCAGTGGGTGGTGCTCGCCTACTTGCTGAGCATCACGGCGCTGATCGTCAGCGTTGGCCGGCTCGGCGACCTAATGGGCCGGCGGCGATTGCTGCTGATCGGCATTGCCGTGTTTACCGTCGCCTCGATCCTGTGCGCCCTGGCCTCCAGTCTGTGGTTGCTGATTGCCGCCCGGGCCTTACAGGGCGTCGGCGCGGCCACCATGATGGCGCTGACCATGGCGCTGGTGAGCGAGGCGGTGCCCAAGGAAAAAATGGGCAGCGCGATGGGCGTGCTCGGCACGATGTCGGCGATGGGCACTTGCCTGGGGCCGACGCTTGGCGGCGTGTTGATTGCCCAGGTGGGCTGGCAGGGGATTTTTCTGCTCAACGTTCCGTTGGGTGTGTTGGCCATGGGACTGGCCTGGCACTTTTTGCCGGTTGATCGCCGCGAGATGAAAGCCACTCGGCCAGGCTTCGACGTACTCGGCACGCTGGTGTTGGTCCTGACGTTGTTGGCTTACGCACTGGCTATGACCCTCGGACGCGGCAGCTTCGGCCCGCTCAATACGGCGCTGCTGCTGGTCGCGGTGATCGGGCTGATTCTGTTCGTGTTCGTCGAGCAGACGGCCGCGTCGCCGCTGGTCAAACTGGCGATGTTGCGCACTCCGCTGCTGAGCGCAGGGTTCGCCATGAGCACCCTGGTGACCACGGTGGTCATGGCCACCCTGGTGGTCGGCCCGTTCTATCTGTCGGGTGCACTGGGTTTGAGCACGGCGAGTGTCGGACTGGCGATGTCGGCCGGCCCGCTGGTGGCGGCATTGGCCGGTGTGCCCTGCGGGCGGCTGGTCGACCGACTGGGAGCGCAGCGTTCAAGCGCTGTCGGGCTGATCGCCATGTTGACCGGCGCCTCCATCCTTCCTGCTGTGCCGATGAGCGTCGGCGTACTTGGCTACCTCATTCCGCTGGTGGTCCTCACGGCCGGATATGCGCTGTTCCAGGCGGCGAACAATACCGCCGTGATGGCAGATATTGAGTCGCAGCAGCGTGGTGTGGTTTCCGGGTTGCTCGGGTTGTCGCGCAATCTCGGGCTGATCACGGGCGCCTCGGTCATGGGCGCTGTGTTCGCCTTCGGCACGGCCAGCGACGATATTTTGCAGGCGCAACCTGAGGCCATCGCGCAGGGGATGCGGCTGACGTTCGCCGTTGCCGCCGGGTTGATCGTCATTGCGCTGGTGATTGGCGCGGTCAGCAAAATCGTTTCACGTCGCTTGATCGCGCCGTGCTGAAAAACGGCGCGACTGTCGTGAAAACGACCTGTTTGCGCTGAACGCGAAGCCTCGCGAGTTTTCTGTTGAACGAGTGTTCAGTCTGGACTATGTTGGGGGCCACCTTCCCCCGGCTGGTTGCGGGCTTGCGTTTCTTCAATTCGAACGAGGCACTGGCATGCGGTTTTCACCCTTTGTTGAACGGATCAGTGGCCAAGGCGTTGCCGCCTGGGATATCCACTACGCGGCCAGCGCGGCACAGCGCAAAGGCGAGGACGTGATCATCCTCAGCGTCGGCGACCCGGATTTCCCCACCCCTGATTTCATTACCGATGCCGCCATCCACGCCTTGCGTGAAGGGGATACCCACTACACCGAAATCGCCGGTCGCCAAGCCTTGCGCGAGGCCATTGCCGGCCGCTACAGCCAACTGATCGACCGCGAACTGCAGGCGTCGAACGTCATTCTCACGGCAGGTGCGCAGAACGCCTTGTTCGCCACCTCGATGTGCCTGCTCGGTGCCGGTGACGAAGTGATTGCCTTCGATCCGATGTACGTCACCTACGAAGCCACGCTCAAGGCATCCGGCGCCACGCTGGTGCGGGTGCCCTGCGCGGCGGACTCGGGTTTCCGCCTCGATGCCGCCGTGTTGGCCAAGGCCATTACCCCGCGCACCCGGGCGATTTTCTTCTCCAACCCGAACAATCCCACGGGCGTAGTGCTCAACCGCGAAGAGCTGCAAGCCATCGCCGACCTCGCCATCGCCCATGACCTGTGGGTGGTGGTGGACGAGGTCTACGAGAGCCTCGCCTACGAGCGTGAACACCAAAGCCTGGCGGCGTTGCCGGGCATGGCCGAGCGCTGCGTGGTGATCGGCAGCCTGTCGAAATCCCATGCCATGACCGGTTGGCGCACCGGCTGGGTCGTGGCCAATGAAGCCTTGGTCAATCATGTCGAAACCCTGGTGCTGAGCATGCTGTACGGCTTGCCCGGGTTTGTCATGGAAGCGGCGCTCAAGGCCGTGCAGTCCCATGACGAAGTCACCCACGGCATGCGCGAGATCTATCGTCGGCGCCGCGATCTGGTGGTGTCCGGCCTGGCGGATTGCCCGGGCATCAGCGTGCTCAACCCCGATGCCGGCATGTTCGTGCTGGTGGACGTGCGCGGCACCGGCCTGACCTCGCTGGAATTCGCCTGGCGCCTGCTGCGCGAAGCCGGTGTCTCGGTGCTGGATGCGGCGGCATTCGGCGAACCGGCCCAAGGGTTTGTACGGCTGTCGTTCACCCTCAGTGACGAGCGCCTGGCCCAGGCCTGTCAGCGCATTCGCGGCTTTGTCCAGGTGCTCAACGGTGAAGCGCCGCGGCCGGTGATCGGCACGGTGACCAGCACCGCGACCGTCGAACCGGTCGCCGCCAAAACCATGATTGAAGTCGATGGCCTGCACAAACGCTTCGGCAATATCGAAGTGCTCAAGGGCGTTTCCCTGACTGCCCGCGAGGGCGACGTGATCTCCCTGATCGGTGCCAGCGGCTCGGGCAAAAGTACCTTGCTGCGCTGCATCAACATGCTCGAAGTGCCGGACCAGGGGCGCATCCTGGTCGATGGCGAAAGCATTCACCTTAACCAGAATCGTCCCGGCGCACCGCTGGTGTCGGACGCCAAACAACTGGTGCGCATCCGTTCCAGCCTGGGCATGGTGTTTCAGAACTTCAACCTCTGGCCCCATCGCACGGTGCTGGAAAACCTTATCGAAGCGCCGACCCAGGTCCTGCGTGAAAGCCGTGCGGAGGCCACTGAACGGGCCGAAGCCCTGCTCGAACGCGTCGGGCTTGCGGCCAAGCGCAACGAGTACCCGGCGTTTCTCTCCGGGGGACAGCAACAACGGGTGGCCATCGCCCGGGCCCTGGCCATGCGGCCCAAGGTCATGCTGTTCGATGAACCCACCTCGGCACTCGACCCGGAACTGGTCGGGGAAGTGCTGCGGGTGATCCGCTCCCTCGCCGAAGAAGGCCGGACCATGATCCTGGTGACTCATGAAATGGCGTTCGCACGCGATGTCTCATCCAAAGTCGCCTTTTTGCATCAAGGGCTGATCGAGGAAACCGGTTCGCCGGACGAAGTGTTCGTACACCCACGCAGCGAGCGTTGCCGACAATTCGTCAACGCTCATCAGACTCGCTAACTCATCATAAAAAGACGGGAAAACAACATGGGAAATCGACGTTTTGCAAACTGGTTGACCGGTGCGGCCTGCGTATTGCTGGCCGGCATGAGTGCGGCGCAAGCACAGCCGATCAGGTTCGCGGTGGCAGCGGAACCCTATCCGCCGTACACCGAAAAGCAGGCCAACGGTGAGTGGAAGGGCTTCGAAGTCGACCTGATCCACAAGCTGTGCAGCGAAATGAAAGCCGATTGCGAGATCAAGGAAGTGGCGTGGGACGGCATCATTCCATCGTTGCTGGCGAAGAAGATCGACGTGATTTTCTCGTCGATGTCGGTGACCGAAGAACGGGAAAAACAGATCGCCTTCAGCAAGGCCTACTACGACTCGGTGATTGCTGTCGTCGGCCCGAAAGAGGCGTCGGTGAAGAAGTACCCGGATGACCTCAAGGGCAAGATCATCGGCGTGCAGAACTCGACAGTCAGCGCCAGCTACCTGAAGACCTACTACGAAAAAATTGCCGACGTTAAGTACTACGACACCCAGGACTCGGCCAACGCCGACCTGATTGCCGGGCGCATCGACCTGATGATGGCCGACGGCACCGCCATGGCCGCGTTCATCAAGACCCCGGATGCCAAGGACCTGGCCTACCTCGGCACCGTGCCTTATGACCCGATCTTCGGCAAAGGCGTGGGGGCCGGCCTGCGCAAGGACGACACCGAACTCAAGGCCAGACTCGACAAGGCCATCCAGCAATTGCTGGCGAGCAAGGACTACGACGACCTGTCCCAGAGCTACTTCGGCACCAGCGTGAAGCCAGCGTTCTGACCTGAACACAGGTCTTGAAGTAAATGCAAAACCTGTGGGAGCGAGCTTGCTCGCGATAGCGGTGGTTCAGTCACCATAGATATTGACTGGCATGGCCTCATTGCGAGCAAGCTCGCTCCCACAGGATCAGGGGAGACTGATATGCCGGCAATGTTCGATCTGATCAATTTCACCGAGCAGGGATGGGGCAGTGCGCTGTTGAAGGGGCTCTGGATGACCCTGCAGATTTCCGCCGGGGCCTTTGTGCTCGGGCTGGCCATCGGGCTGGTGGTGGCGTGCCTCAAGCTTGGCGCGCCGAAGCCGATTGCGGCGCTGATGCGCGGCTACACCACGTTGTTCCGGGCGGTTCCGGAATTGCTGCTGATTCTGTTGCTGTACTACGTCGGCTCCATGCTCCTCAACTCGCTGATGACCCAACTCGGCTACGGCGTGGTCAATGTCAGCGGTCCGCTGGCGGCCATCGTGGTGCTGGGGCTGGTGCAGGGTGCCTACGCCTCGGAGATTTTCCGCGCGGCGATCCAGGCGATTCCCTTCGGTCAGATCGAAGCGGCCAAGGCGTTCGGCCTCAACGGTTTCGGGCTGTTCCGTCGGGTCACGCTGCCGATCATGGCGCCTTACGCCATGGCCGGGATGGCCAACCTGTGGATCAACCTGATCAAGGACAGTGCGCTGATCAGCGTGGTCGGCACCAACGAGCTGCTGTACACCGCCAAGCAAGGCGCGGGGTCGACGCGCCACTATCTGTTGTTCTACCTCACGGCTGCGGCGTTGTATTACGCGGTGACGTTGGCGTCGAACTATCTTTCGGGACGGTTGGAGCGACGCATTCGTCGCTGGATGCCTCTTGTTGACTGAACCGGCAGAGAGAATGAAATGATTCCAGCGTGGATAGTTGAATACGCGGCACTGTTGGGCCGGGGGCTGCAAACGACCCTCGTCATTCTGTTGGTATCCAGTGTGTTCGGTTACCTGTTGGCGGTGCTGGTGGCACTGGCGCGGATCTCGAAAAACAAGGTGATCGCCAAGGTCAGCCTGTTCTACACCAGCGTGACGCGCGGTACGCCGTTGCTGATCCAGATCTATATCTACTACTACGGGCTGGGTAGCCTGTTTGCCCAGTTCCCGCTGATTCGCGGCAGCTTTCTCTGGCCTTATCTGCGTGATGGCTACTGGTACATCGTGTTCGCCCTGGTGGTGTCGGTGGGGGCCTATGTCGGCGAAGTGATTCGCGGTGGCCTGCTGGCGGTGCCCAAGGGTGAAATGGAAGCGGCCTCGGCCTTCGGCATGACCGCGCGCCAGTCGTTGTTGCGAGTGCGCTTGCCCCGGGCCCTGCGCCTGCTGTTGCCGACGCTGGCGGGGGAAACCGTGATGCTGCTCAAGTCCACGGCGCTGGCCTCGACCATTGCCGTGATCGATCTGCTCGGCGCCGCCAACGTTGTTCGCGCGCAGACCCTGCAGGTGTACGAACCCTTGTTGCTGGTAGCCGGCGTCTATGTTTGCCTGACCTTCCTGATCGAGGCGTTGTTTGCCTTTGCCGAACGGCGCGGGACGCCGGTACGCAGGTCGGCCTGATGAGTTCGCCACGGGTTGACCGGTCGTTGCAGGGCATTGGCCTGTGCACGTTGGGTTACGCATTCCTGTCGTTGCAGGATGCGGTCATCAAGTGGCTGGTGGCCGACTATTCGGTGGTCACCATTCTGTTCTGGCGCGCCGCCGTGGTGGTCGTGGCGGTGCTGCTGGCGGGGCGCCTGCGCCTGATCCAGCGGGCCTGGCGCTCACCGAGCCGGCACCTGCTGGTGGTGCGCGGTCTGTTGTCGATTGTCGCCTGGGTGCTGTACTACACGGCGGCCCGGGACCTGACCCTGGCCGAGATGACCACGTTGTACTTTTCCGCACCGATCATGGTCACGGTGCTGGCGGCGGTGATTCTCAAGGAGCGCGCCAGCGGCTGGCAGTGGTTCAGCCTGATCATCGGTTTTGTCGGGGTGGTCATTGCCTGTCGCCCCGACAACATGACCGATCCGTTGCCAATCGTCCTGACCCTGCTGGCGGCGATGTGCTGGGCGTTCACCTATATCCAGCTGCGCCAGGTGGATGAGCAGACCTCAGTGCTGGAGCAGATGCTGATCACCAACGTGGTGTTCGTGATTTGCATGGCGGTCGCACTGCCATGGACCCACACGCCATCACCGACGCCCGCCTGGCTAGGCATGCTCGGCGCCGGTCTGGTGGGCGGCATCGGTCAGTTCCTGCTGTTCGCCAGTTTCCGCCGCGCCACCGCGACCTTGCTCGCGCCGTTCGAATACACCGGGCTAATCTGGGCGTTTGCCCTGTCGAGCCTGGTCTGGGGCACGCTGATGGATACGTCGCTGATGATCGGTGCCGGGCTGATCGCAGTCAGTGGCACCCTGGCGATGATCTTCGGCCGGCATCCGTCACAGGACGTCGTCGGTGCTGAATGCTCCGTGACGCAGCCCCTTTATCCAGCAGCGGCAGATATGCAGTCCGTTGGCGGCGCTGAAGGTCTCGGGGTTCAGGCACCACTCGAGCCAGAGACCGTCGAGCATCGCCGATAAGCCGATGGCGGCCAGGCGCGTGTCGTGAATCACGAAGCCTTCGCTGGCGGCCAACCCGTCGAGCAACTGGCGGATCAGATCGAGGTAGGCGCGGTAGCTTTTTTCGTGGGACTGGCTGACGTGTTCGGAGTGACGAATCAGGCTCCAGAACACCACCCACACGCCGAGCAGTTGCGGGTCCATGACCCGGGGCGAGAACGAGCCTTCCAGGAAGGCATCGATCTTTTGCGCGGGTGTCTCGGCCTGCTCGATTTCCTGGAGCAGGGCCGTGGTCAGTTCACTCGCGAGCCGCTGGTAGGTGTCGGCGATCAGTACCTCGATGCTGCCGAAGTGATGGTTGAGCAACCCCACGGACACCCCGGCTTCGGTGGCGATGCGTCGCACGGAAATCCCGGCGTGACCGTCACGGCCCAGGCAGCGCAGGGTGGCGGCCACCAGCATTTCGCGACGGTCATCGGGTTCGGCGCGACGGTTTTTCGGGGCATCGGTTGTCACAAGGCTGTCCTTGGGTGAGGTTCCACGATGCCGAGCTTAGTTGAACGTCTGTTCAATCACCAGCCTCGGCAGCAGCGATACAACGTTTTTCAACGTTCATGACGGGAGGGAAAGCCAATGCCGCAGGATATTTCATTCAGTGTGCGCAACAACAATGGCGACGCCGTGCGGGTCGGTGCCCGGCGTTATGCAGGTGACGGCAGCGGGCCAAACGTGCACCTGCAAGCCGGCGTACATGCCGATGAAATCGCCGGGATGCTGGTCCTGCACCTGCTGATGCAACGACTGCAAACCGCCGAAACCCAGGGCCGGCTCAAGGGTAATGTGACCGTGGTGCCGCAGGCCAATCCGCTGGGCATCGGGCAGTTTCGCCAGGGGCGGATCCTTGGTCGCTATCACGACGCCACCGGGCATAACTTCAATCGCTCATTCGACCAGTCGGCGGCCATGGAACGACCTTCGACCTGCGTTCAGGAGTGGCAAAAGAAACTGGTGCAACTGGCCGCCCCGGCCGACGTGATGCTCGACCTGCACACCGATGACGAGGCCTTGCCGTACCTCTACGTACACCGCAGTTTCTGGCCCCGTGGCCGCGAACTGGCGGCGGCGATGAAGATGGATGTGGCGATCATCTGGGATGACGGCGGCGATGGCTCCTTCGAGGAAACCATCATTGCTCCGTGGATACGCGACGGAGTCACTGCGGGGCGCATGGCTGCGACCCTGGAGCTGCGCGGGCAGGGCGATGTCAGCGACCGTTTCGCCGAGTCTGATGCCGAAGGGCTGTACAACTGGCTGTGCGGTTGCGGTGTCATCGATGAGTCAGTGGCGCCTGCGGACTGGCCCGTCGAAGCCGTGGAAATGGGCCACATGGAAACCATCATCGCCCCGCAACCCGGGGTGCTGATCTTCGAAAAAGAACTGGGGGATTTCGTCGAAGAAGGCCAGAGGTTTGCCCGAATTCTCAGGACCCCGGGCGACCCATCCTCCGAAGTGGTGCTGCACGCCGAGCAAGCGGGGCGCCTGGTGACGCGCTATCGCGATCGTCTGATACCTCAGGGCATGGGGGTGGCGAAATTCACCGGCAGCCGGGTGTCACGCAACTGGAGCGGCGGGTTGCTGGACCCCAATTGATACGAAGGTGATTCAGCGCAGCGGCCGAAACGCCGCGCGCAGTTCCTCGGTAAAGAGCTCCGGCTGTTCCCAGGCTGCGAAATGGCCGCCCTTGGCCGCCTGATGGAAGTAGATCAGGTTGCGATAGGCGCGTCGGGCCCAGCTCTCCGGCGGGAAATAGACATCATCAGGGAATACCGTAACGGCTACCGGCAGTGTGATGTCGCCGGTCTTCTGTGCCGCAGAAAAAAGCGGGCTGCGACCTTTGTTTTCCCAATAGAACCGACTTGCCGAGGCACCGCTGTTCGTCAACCAGTACAAGGTGATGTCGTCCAGTACTTCATCCTTGCCTGGCGATTGCTGTGGGTCGGCGCCATAGGTCCACTTGGCAAATCCCGGGTGACCGAGCATGAATGCCGCGAGGAATGCCGGGGAGTCCGTTACGCCGTAGCCAATCAGTTGCGGCCGCGCGGCCATCATCGCGCTGTAGGCCAGGTTTCCCTGTTTAATCGACGCCGCCAACGCGTCGTAGGTCGCGCGTTCCTGCTCGGAATACCCCGCAGGTGCGGGACCGCCGACAGCGAGTGCGGCGGTCGCCTCCGGCGGGACCGTCGCCGGCAGGTTGAGGTGAATGCCCAGTAACCCGGGCACGGACTGGCGCGCCATGGCGCTGGTAATGGGGCCGCCCCAGTCGCCACCCTGGGCGACGTAGCGGGAGTACCCCAGCCGCTGCATCAATTGCCCCCAGACCCGCGCCACATGGTCCGGGTCCCATCCGGGTTCAGTCGGTTTGCCGGAGAAGCCGTAGCCGGGGATCGACGGAATCACCACGTCGAATGCATCCGCGCTATTGCCCCCGTGAGCGGCCGGATCGGTGAGCGGTCCGACCACCTTGATGAACTCCAGTACCGAGCCTGGCCAACCGTGGGTCAGGATCATCGGTAAAGCATTCGGCTGCGGCGAGCGCACCCAGATGAAATGGATAGCGACCCCATCGAGGGTGGTCGTGTACTGGGGCAAGGCATTGAGCTGCGCCTGAGCCTTGTGCCAGTCATAGTTCGTGCCCCAGTAGCGAACAAGCTCCTGCAGTTTCGCCAGCTGTGCACCTTGTGATCGATCACCCACCGTCTCCTTGTCCGGCCAGCGCGTTGCCGCGATGCGGTTACGCAGGTCAGTGAGTTGTTGATCCTGGATATCGACGTGGAAGGGCACAACAGCGTCGGCGGCGGGAGCGGCGCTCACGAGGGGCGAGTTGCACAGTGCGAGGGCCATTAGCAGGACGACGAAAGCAGATTTCATCTTCATTTCCTCGCTGGGAGGCATGCCTTCACCCGTGCCCGAAGAGCAGGGGCGAAGGTCGATACAGCTCTTGAGACTGATCTCGTTCAACGGGACGCGCAAGCAGGTTTATGCGAAGGACTGCACCGGAACGACCACCGGCGGGAAGGGGGGCGTCGATACTGGCTCAGCCCTTTTTAACTGACTACCCCAAATCCCTGTGGGAGCGAGCTTGCTCGCGATGGGCCGCGCAGCGGTCCCAAAAAAAGCTAGCCGCGCAGCCCAACGCGAACAACATCACTCGTCCCGGCAGGCGACATCTACTCAGGCGGATCAATCTGATCCAGCACCCGATTCGCCGTGATCTCCGCCAACATCACGCTATTGGAAATCCCCAACAGGGCATTGCGCGATCCGCCGTCCAGATGATCCACCAACTGATGCACCATCACATCGACCGAGGCCAGCGTCTCGACCAGATACACCATCAGGGTTTCGGTATCGACCTTGGGGTCCACGGTAAACAGGGAGCCAGGCGTGCGCGGCGTGGCTTTGATGTCTGCGGTCGAGGGGAAGTGAAAGGCGAGCGCACGCTCGGCGGCCTCGTTGAGCTTGTTTGAATCGGGTTCGTACGGGGATGTCGGATCGGTGTCCGGCGGGTTGGGGGTGACTTTGAACATAGCTGTCTCCGCTTCATGGTTGAAGCTGCCACGTTCGTTTCCAGACGAAGGGGTGGCAGCTGTACGCAGGCTGGAAACCCGGGGAAACGGCAACCCGGTAGACCCGAAGGTCTCCCGCGCACAGCCGCCATAACGGAGTGCACACTTAAAAGCGCGCAAGCATAGTTATGAAAGGCGCAGTCGCGCCATTTTCATTCCGGGGTTTCCAGACCCGACCACTGATGGGCAGTGGCGCAGAAACGATAGAGACCAGGGGCAAGGCGCACAAGCCGGCGGATTCTGGCGTAACCGTAGGCAACGACGCAAGGTGTCGTAGCTTTCAGGAAATAACCTACAGCCTTTTTAAACAAGTGCTATTGCTCAGATGCAGACGCTCTGCGCGCACCCCGTGATCAAGGCATGCTGAGGGTAATCAGGTAGTTTCCGGAACGGATCGGTGAGCCTGCATCATCCACCAACACAAACTGCTGATCGAAATAACGACTTTCCCGACCACTGTCAGCGAGCAGTTTGACGTTGATGCTGGTTTGACCGACAGCGCTCACACTGGCGGTTGGCGCGAGGGTGTTTGCCTCAATCCCCATCGCGCGGCTCTGGGCAGCGCATTGGTAAAGTTCGAATGTGCCATCCGTACCCACCCGTGACTGACAGCCCGGCTCCACAATGCTGCCTTGAAACCTGATGGTGCCCGGCGCCGCCAGGCATGCACCACTGAGTGCGAACAAAAGACTCAATCCCGCTGTTATACGTTTACCGTTCATGCCTGACGCTCCTTGAGTTGTAAGGTCTAGGTCGTCAATGAAGGGTAGTTGCTTGAGGCATTTGTTGTATCACCGTGTATCAAGGCACGACATCCTCGTACAGCCATACAAAACCAGCTCTCCACGGATACAGCCGGGATACACCACCGGGGCCAAATAGACCTGCCAAAGCGAGATGCACAACGCACCTCGCAACCAGGTTTATCAACCCTTGCGGTACGACCAATAGAGGTCCCGCCGCGCCATTGATCCGGAGTATCAACATGTCTCGTATCCAGTCGAACAAAACCCGTATTGGCCTGATCGCTGTAGCACTGGTCGGCGGTATCAACTTCGCGTCCTCGGCGTTTTCCGCCGAAGCCTTGCCTCAGGGCTATCAACTGGCTTCCGCGGAAAAGACCAGCGAAGGCAAGTGTGGCGAAGGCAAGTGCGGTGCCGAAGCCAGCGCCCAAAAGACCCAGGCCGAGGGTAAATGCGGTGAGGGCAAATGCGGCGATGCGTCTTTCGCGCGCACCGACGCCGATCATGACGGCCGCGTTTCGCTCAAGGAGCTGCTGGCCGTAGCGCCCAAGGGCGCAGAGGAATTCAAGGCGATGGACACCAACGGCGACGGTTTCCTGTCCGAGGGGGAGGTTTACAAGTACCGCACCAACCAGTTCACCTCCAACGGCAAGAAAGTACCGACCGAGCTGTTCACCAAGTTGAGCCAGGCTAAAGACTGATCGGCCGCAACGAAAAAAACCTTCCTGTGTTCTAGCGCAGGAAGGGTTTTTTGCGTGGGCAGTACTGGTTTGGTCGTCAGGCGCGAAATTGCACTCTACTTGACCACCGATTGCATCGGATTTGACCAGCAGGCTTTGTAACCATGACCGGCAGAGAACGGCCAAAAGCTGCCTCTCATCAAGGGCAGCCATCAGCCAAACGCGGTCGGTGGACACCCTACTCGCAAAACGGTTGCTTGCAGCTAGAAGTACTCAACAACAGATCTACCCTCTCTTACCCAGTCAGTTGCACACCAAGGAGTTTCATCGAAGCTATTCCCTGTCTGATTCGGAGATCGAATGGGTCAATAACACAGCCAAGAGTCCGGCCCTGTCGATTGGCCTGGCAGTCCAGCTAAAGGTCTTTCAGCAACTGCACTATTTCGTTCTTTTCGATGAACTTCTTCAGAAACTCAAGCCCAGGCACTAAAGCCTGAAGTTGCTCGGTATCCAACTCAAGTTCAGAGCCTTGGCGAATACCCGGCCAGTGAAACTTACCTTGATTCAATCGGCGAGCAGCCAGCCAGATGCCAAACCCGTCATGCACCAGGACTTTCATGCGAGTGGCGCGGCGGTTGGCGAATAGATAAGCGCAGTGCGGCTTCGCCGCACCGAACACCGCGATCACCCTGGCCAGCGCGGTCTCGGTGCCAGCACGCATGTCCATGGGCTCGGTGGCGAGCCAGATGGCATCGATGCGGATCATTGGGTGAGCCCACGAATGAATCGAGCGCACCCTTCAGGATCGGAAATTGGCCACTTCACCGTGAGCGTTTGCTGGCCAAGCGGTAATTTAATGATCGCCGGCGCTTCAGCCACTCGTTTTGATTCGACTTTCAAAGGGATCAAAGCTGGTAGCGCGGCAGCCTGCTGATCACGGTAAAGCGGTAGCCAACGGCGCACGACATTAGCGTTGATACCATGACTCATCGCGATGGCTGCCACGGAAATGCCGGGCTGCTCGCATTCATGGATGACTTGGGCCTTGAAGGATGTTGTGTAGGACTTACGTTCACGCATGGCGATCCTGACATTAAGGGTAATTGCGTCCGCATAAAATTACGCGGACACAATCGCCCTTATCGGCCGGGCTCGGAAGGTGTGTTCGCCGGCCCTTACCGTCAAAACGATCAAGCGCGACTACATCGCGCACATGCTCAAACCTGATCGGGAAACAGCGTTGCGCAACTTGGCAATTGCCTTCGAGCGTTACAACGAGGAGCAGCCGCACAGCGCGCTGAAATACCGCTCACCACGGGAGTTTAGGCGCTTGGCGGCGGCATCAATTTAACGGGGAGTTGGTGTCCGGTTTTATAGGGGCGAGTCCACGGAGAACTCCAGCAGCCTTATAGGATAGCCAGAGACTCAAGGCCAGAATCTGAAGGGTATTAGAAAGCACGAGTATCCATACTTTTGACATTGACTGATGGCTGTATGCTGCAATGTCGGGATTGTCACTAGAAGCGCCACACAGCCAAAAGTGGCAATGCACAATAGCGCGGCGATAAATAGTGTTCTTTTTGTTTTCATAATCATCCCTCGCTAAAGGTAACCCGTTTGATCGTGCGTGGCTGGCCGCTTAACCAAGGGTGGCGACGCTACGCAGAATCAAGCGCACCAGTAAGGTCTGGCTGGTGACCCCGGTTTTCGAAAAGATAGAACGCAGTTGCGCACGTGCCGTGTTGCGGCTGATGCCGAGCTCATCCGAGGCTTCATCAATGGTCTGGCCATTGGCCAACTGAAAGGCCAGGTGAGTTTCGGCAGGCGTCAGGTCGAACAGCGACCGGACGATCTCTTCAAGGGCGTTGGATTTCTGCGCGGGGTCGCTGATGAAAATGACCACTGCCGGGCAGTATCTGCCGTCGCTCCATTCGCTTTGCTGCACGCGGCGCACGATCAGGCCAAGGTTGACCCGCCCGGAAGGGCGTTGCACGCGCATGGCCTTGACAAGCGGGGGGTTCTTGCCCTTCTGCGAGAGCAAGGCCTGATCGATCAGTTTGTGGAACTCCTGGCAATCGCGCACCGTCCCAACTTGCAGACCGTCGTTGACCAGTTCGATACCGTCCCTTTCCGCCAGCAGGCGTTGGGCGAGTCGATTGCTCTGCAGGATCTTTCCTTCCTGGTCGAGGATGATGGTGCCCACGGCCAGTTTGTCGACGGCGCCAGCGTAAAGGTTGCGTTCGCTCTCGATGCGGTTGAGGTACATGTGCAGGATGAGGGTACGTTCAAGGTGCGGCAGGAACGAGGCAAGAAACTCCTTGTCTTGCTGATTGAATGGGCCGCTGGCGCGATCGCGGGAGATGCGGATCCGGCATTTGGAGCCAAGGCTGGTGTTGATGTCGGCTCCAAGGACATGGAACACATCCACAGGTTCCAGGAAACTCTTGTAAAACTCGGATTCCAGCCAGTCCTTCTCGGAAACGAATTCGGTGCAGATGACGACTTGGCGATTGGGCAGGTCGGTGAAGGGGTCGAGGGTGTAGAAGTACTGATTGTAGGACGCCGAGATCGCCGCCGAGGAGCCGGCAGTGTTGATACTCAGACCGTCCACGTGCTGGCTCGGCGGTCGCAGGGTGAGGGTGGCGTGCTTGGCCCCCATCGAGCATTTGAGCTGGTCGAGAAAGGTGCTCCAGGGAATATTTTCCAGCGGCCCCTGATAAAGGCTGCCGAGCATGCCGCTGAATTCTTCAAGGCTGAGGGGACGTAGCATATTGACCTCATGTCGTGTGAGCCTGATGCCCGACCGCGTGGCGTTCGGGCAGTGGCTCTGATTGTCAGCGTCCGAGTTTGCGCAGGTTGGTAGTGGTGAAGTAGTCTGCTTCGAAACTGCTGCTGTTCAGGCGAGCGGGGGGTTGACCATTGAGCAGGCGGTCGGTCAGGTAGGAACCGGCGATCAGGTCATGGAACATCGCGAGGCGCGCCTGGAAGCCCTGCATGTCGTAGGCGTACACCGTGGTCTGCATATTGCTGCGCCACAGGGCGCCCTTGCCGTCGTAGTTGTCGGCCAGCACGCCGATCCACGAGTCTTCGTCGATATAGAGCCTGCGCTTGCCATAGACGTGCCGTTTGCCGGGCTTGAGGTTGGCTTCCAAAACCCAGACACGGTGTAACTCGTAACGCATGTAATCGGGATTGACGTGGCCTTTGGTGGCCAGCAACTGGTCGAGCTTCAGGCCAGGATCGTCGAGCTTGTTGTTGTTATAGGGGATATACATCTCCTGTTTGCCGAGCAACTTCCACTCGTACCGATCCGGCGCACCGTTGAACAGGCGGTCTTCATCCATCACGCGAAAGCCACCGGCACCGAAGGGGGTATCGTAGGCCACGGTGGGGGCTCGACGTACCCGACGCATGCCAGGAACGTATTGCCAGGCCTGGGATGGAGAGGCCATGGGGTCGGTGAACGTGTGGGCAAGGATGATCTCGCCCTTTTTACGCGCAGGTTCCAGGGTGGACACCATGGCGTAGGCCTGCACGCCGCCGGAGCTACCGACGCTTTCCTTGGGGTCGTCCCAGACCGAGTAGATCTTGTAGTCCATGGACTCGAGCGAGCGCTCTCCGTTGGACAGGGTAAGGGCCATGGTGTAGACGGCGT
Organism: Pseudomonas sp. P1_F7; assembly: GCF_056405655.1. NCBI lineage: Bacteria > Pseudomonadati > Pseudomonadota > Gammaproteobacteria > Pseudomonadales > Pseudomonadaceae > Pseudomonas > Pseudomonas sp. P1_F7. The sequence continues at coordinate 75,503 of NZ_JBFUBR010000008.1, read as the reverse complement.
CCTCCTTCCAGGCCCGGGCAGGCAGGTTGAGGTTCCACATCAGCTCGTAGCCATTTTTCGGGATGGGGAAGGGAGAGGCGCCAATGGCATTGCTCACGCCGTTGCCATCGCTGATCAGTTCGGCATCGACAGCATTTTTCGCAATGTTGCTCTCGACCCTTTCCGAGTAGCGGAAATCGCGATGGCTGGGGTAGATCGGCATCTTGAACGTCTGCGGGTAGTGCTGGAACAGGGCTTTCTGGCCGTCGGAAAGCTTGCCTTCGTATTGCGCCATGTTCTGTGCCGTGATGGTGAACAGCGGTTTCTCATCGGCGTAGGGATTCGGGTACTGGCTGCCGCTGCCGGCGTAGTTCAGGTTGGGCGGTGCACCGCGCCATTTCCCGCTCCAGGCGGGGATGCTGCCTTCGGCATTGCCGGCTTTTTCCGCACCCATGGGGGTGAGTTCGCGGCCCAGGCGGGCGGTCTCTTCAGGGCTTGATTTGGCCAGTGCGACGCTGCTGAAACTGCTGGCAAGCAACACGCTGAGCAATAGGGTCTTGTGCTGAATATGCATGTGGATTCTCCGGCGCACTGAGTTAGAAGCTGTACTTGGCGCTGATGGCGAGGTTGTCGCGATCGGCCAGCGGGGTGTCCTTGGCGTCGCCAAGGAAGGCGTTGTAACGAGTATCGAGGGTCAGGTTGTTGAGGTAGCTCCAGCTGACGCCAACACCCAGGCGGTTGTCTCCCTCACCCATGCCGAAACTGCCGAGCAGCGAGGAGTCGCCGTTGACCGCCTGGCTGAACACAAGGGGAATGCTCATGTCCCAGCCATTGATGAGGTTCAGGTAGGAAAAGGTGGCGCCGACGGTGTAGCCCCAAGACGACGTGTCGTTGAACAGCGTGTCGGTGTTCGGCGTGGTGAGGGAGGCGAACCCGCCCGTGCCATCGGCGACGAACACATTGAAACTTGGCGCCTTGTCGTTCTGTAGGACGCGGTTGTAGCCCACTTCACCGGTGAGGCTGACCGTGTCGGCCACCCAGGTGTTGCTCAGCATGTGGACGAAGGACGCCTGGGTCTGCAGGGTCTTGCCTCGTACCGAGTAAGGCACTAGGCCGGTATCCACCATTACGGGCGCACCGTCGCGGTAGCTGATCTCGCCACTGACGTTGGTTTCGCCAAGTACGGTGGAGAAGCTGGCGCCAAACAGGTCGACTTCATCGAAGTAACGCACCAGGTAAGCGGCTTCGTTCCAGTGGCTGAGGAAATCCAGCTGCGGTGCCTTGTCATGGAAGCGCGAGTAGTACAAACCGAATTCGGTATTGTTCAGTGCTTCGGCCATATAGGTCATGGCCACGCCGTACTGCCCTTTGTCGCTGGGCTTGTCGTCCTTCAGGCGGTGGGTCAGGCCGAAGGCATCGGTGAAGCCGCCCTCGTCGATCTGGTCGGTGACCGAGAAAAAGCTGCCGACGCCGTCGATCTCGGTCTTGCGCCATTCGTATTGGTAGTAAGCCTGCAGACCTATGTTATCGGTCACGCTGATCTGGCCGAACAGCTGGCCCACCGGCAGGAAGATCTCCTTGACCTCGACCCCGGGGGTATTGGCCTTGGTGGCGTCGGCCGGGCTTTGCGCGCCGGAGATGCCGTTGGCGATGTACAGGCTTTCACCCCAACTGACCACCTGGTCGCCCAGGCGCAGGTTGAGGTCATGCCCGCCCAGGTTCCAGCTGCCGTATACATAGGAGTCGAGCAGACGTACATCACGTCCGTGCTGGTCGATGGTCTCCTGGGAAAAGTGCTTGGGACTTGAGCATTCGCCGCCAACGAAGCAGTTCGAGGTGCCGGTGTCGTTGTCGTTGTCGCGGTTGTAGACGTCGTCGTAGAAGCCGCTGGCGCGCATGAACAGGCCGTAATCCTGTTGCCAGTTGAGGTTTATCTCGGTGAGGAAGCTGGATCGATTGCTGATCAGGCTACCGCGGTCGAAGGCATTGTTGCCGTCGTCGATGTTGGCGATCAAAGGGTTGGGGAAACCATCGGACAACTGCTTGTCGCGGGACTCGGTGCGCCAGGCCAGGCCATAGGTGAGGTTGGTGTTCCATTCGACCTTCAAGTCTTCGCTGGGCTGGAAGCTCAAGGCATGGGCTTGACCAGCCAGCCCACCGGCCAACATGGCCAGGGACAAGCGAGCGGCGGAACGCAGGGGTTGCTGGGCGATTATTGTTTTTATCATGTCGTCCTCTTACCTGAGCCAGGTATTGCCCGGTCGGTATGTGTCGGGGTGTGAACGCTGCGACATGACTATGGAGTTGACGCTTGTACGTCCTCATCGTCCTACAGGACTAGATGTCGAAAGACCGCCTTCTGCATGCCCGCACCGTCTGTTGCGGCTGTGCGCCCTTTAGATTCGAGGTAGTCCCCTAGGACGATGCCGCCCTGGTAGCGCCGGCAAACAATCGCCGAAACGACAAGCAGACGAGGGTAGCGGGATGATGGACTTCACAGGAAAAACAGTACTGGTCACTGGCGGTGGAGCAGGCATTGGCCGCGCGATTGTCGAAGCCTTTGCCCGGGCGGGCGCACGCCTGGTGGTCGCGGAGGTCGATGCCACGCGTGCAGCGGACGTTCGCAAGTTTCTCGATTGCAGCGCGACCGAGACCCTGGTGGTGAAGGCGGATGTCACCGTCAAGGAGCAGGTGGCAGACCTGGCCAAGCAGGTCCAGGCGCGTTTCGGCGGGCTTGATGTGCTGGTGAACAACGTCGGTGACTCGCTGATGATCGCCAAGCCCTTCGATGCCTACAGCGATGACGATATTGACCGGCTGTACGCCGTCAACCTGCAGCACATATTTCGCGTTACCCGCGCCATGCTGCCGCTGCTGCGACGTCAGGGCGCGGGCAGCAGCATTATCAGCCTGTCGTCGATCGAGGGCTTCCGCGGCATTCCCAATTGCAGCGTCTATGCCGCATTCAAGTCCGCCATCAGCGGTTTTACCAAGAGTCTGGCCCTGGAGCTTGGGCCTGTGGGCATCCGCGTCAACCAGATCGCGCCGGAATCCACCGAAACGGCGCAATTGCCAATGTCGATGATGATTGCGGCGGAGCATCAGGGGCAGATCCCGCAATGGATTCCCCTCGGCCGTTTCGGCAAGGCCGAGGACATGGCCGGTGCCGCGCTGTTTCTCGCAAGCTCGCTGTCGGGCTGGGTCACCGGCACCACGCTTCATGTGGACGGCGGTGCCTTGGCCGCCGCGGGTTGGTACCGCGCCCCGAACGGTACCTGGACCAACGTGCCGGTGATCAGCGGTAACGGTTTCAATTTCTGACCCCGCGCTGATGGGCTTCGAATCACCACCAACAATAATAAGGAAGCACAGATGAAATCGGATAATTCCAGGATCGCGGTTGTCACTGGCGCCAGCCGCGGCGTTGGCAAGGGCATTGCCATCGCCCTCGGTGCGGCGGGCATGACCGTCTACCTCAGTGCCCGCTCAGCGACCGCCAGCACCAGCCAGCTGCGCGGTCAGCCACTGCCTGGTAGTTTGGCGGAAACCGCCGAGGCAGTGACTCGCGCTGGTGGCAAGGGCATCGCTGTGTCCTGCGACCACCGCGACGATGAACAGGTACGCGAACTCTTCGCCCGCGTCGAACGCGAGCAGGGGCGGCTCGACCTTCTGGTAAACAACGCCGCCTTGCTCCACGAGAACCTGATAGATCCGGGGCCGTTCTGGGAGAAACCCCTGGAGTTGATGGACATCCTCGACGTCGGTCTGCGCTCGGCCTATGTCGCCAGCTACCTTGCCGCGCCCCTGCTGGTGCGTAACGGACACGGCCTGATTGCGTTTGTGTCCTCCTTCGGCGCCGGCTGCTACATGCACGGTCCGGCCTATGGTGCGCAGAAGGCCGGCTGCGACAAGCTGGCCGCGGATATGGCGGTGGACTTCGAGGGCACCGGCGTTGCCGCGATATCTCTCTGGCTCGGCCCGCAGCGTACCGAACGCACGGCTATTGCCGGAGCGGAGCGCACCGACCAATACGATGCCTTCATGGCCATGGCAGAAACTCCGGAATTCAACGGTCGAGTGATCCGCTCGCTGCTCGATGCCCCGGAACTGGCCAGCCTCTCCGGGCAGACCCTGATCAGCGCCGAGCTGGCCCTGGGCTATGGCATCAGCGATGAGGCCGGACGTCAGCCACCGTCCTATCGCGAGATGCTCGGTGCTCCTCGGCGACAGCACCCCGCGCGCGTTATCTGAGCTGTGCGCGTCCGGCGTTGGCCGGGCGCTTCCCCTCCCCCAAAAAAACGGCCCGACTTCGGGCTCAAGCAGGAGCGAATATTCGATGAAGATTCTCGTAATTGGCGGGACCGGCCTGATCGGTGGTCATGCTGCCCTCTATCTCAAGGACCTGGGTAACGACGTGACTATCGCCGGCCGCAAACCGGCGGCCGCAAGCAGCGCCCTCGCCGAGTTGAAACAACTGCAGTGCGACTACATCGCGGGTACCCTCAGCCGGGACGAGCTGGCCAGCTTCGATGCCCTGGTGTTCGCTGCCGGCAGCGACATCCGCCACGTTCCGCAGGAGGGTGATATCGATGCTCACTGGCAACGCGCGAATGTCGAGGCCATCCCGCGCTTTTTCGAGCTGGCTCGTAGCGCCGGGATCAAGCAGGCGGTGCTGGTGGGCAGCTTTTATCCTCAAGTGGCACCTGAGTTGATCGACAGCATCCCGTACGTGCGCTCGCGTCATCTATCGGATGAAGGTGCAAGAGCACTGTCCGGGCCGGACTTCAGAGTCTGCAGCGTCAACGCGCCCTTCGTTGTAGGGATGGTGCCGGGACTCAAGGTGGATATGTTCGAGGCCTACACCCGTTATGCTGAAGGCAAGTTCGCGCCAATGCCGTTCTACGGTCCGGCGGGTGGCAGCAACTTCATATCTACTCGCTCGCTATCCCAGGCAATCTGGGGTGCACTGCAGCGCGGCGAGTCGGGCAAGGCATACCTTGTGGGGGACGAGAATCTCAGTTACGCCCAATACTTCCAGGCCTTCCTGCGCGCTGTCGGCAACGACGCCGAGATGCCATCTCTGGACCAGGAGCACCCGCTGCTTCCGGACATGGCACTCTATACCGGGCGTGGCAACACCGTCAGCTACCAGCCCGACGCGCAGGACGCCGAATTGCTCGGTTACGTGCGCCAGGATATCCAGCGCGCGGTGTGCGAAGTGGTGAGTCAGTACCGCGGCTAGAGACAACCGACACCGGCCTTGTCCTGCATGGCCGGTGTCGGCAGGCGATTCACACTATTAAAAGTTCCCCCCGCTTGAAAGGCGGGGGATCGTCTGAGGCCAGCACGACATGCGGGTCTTTTTTTATTGGTGCCCCATGATTCAGATGGGCGAACCCGGCAAGCCTTCGTAGTAGAAACCAGCAGTCGCGCCGCCATCCACCGACAGTTCGCTGCCGTTGCAGTAGCTGGCGTCGTCGCTGGCGAGGAACAGCGTGGCGCGGGCAATTTCCTCCGGGGCGCCGATGCGCTGCAGCGGTACCTGACGGTATTGGTTGTTGAGCGAGTCGCGCGGGGCGCCGGTGGGGTTGGACATTTGCGTATCGACCCCGCCCGGATGCACCGAATTGACCCGCACGCCATGCGGGCCCAGCTCCAGCGCCGCAACCTTGGTCAGCCCGCGAACGCCCCACTTGCTGGAGACGTAGGCGGCCAGGGCGTTGACTCCGCGCAAGCCGTCCACCGACGAGATGTTGACGACCGAGCCGGCGCGCTGCTCACGCATGATCGGCGCCACGGTATGGATGCCAAGGAAGGTACCGGTCAGATTGATCGATAGCGCCCGCTCGAAGTCGGCCTTGGACAGTTGCTCCAGGGAGCCGAAGACCAGCACGGCGGCGTTGTTCACCAATACATCGATGCGTCCGAGGCGTTCTACCGTCTCGTTAACCAGTTGCTGCCAACTTCCCTCGTCGCTGACATCCAGGCGGCGAAAGCTGGCGGCGTCGCCCAGTTCACTGGCCAGGGCCTGGCCCTCGGCTTCCAGCAGGTCGGCGATGACCACCTGCGCGCCGTGCTCGACGAACAGTCGGCAGGTCTGTGCGCCCATGCCGCGGGCTCCGCCGGTGATAATGGCGACTTTGTTTGCTAAACGTTGCATACGGGTTCTCCTCGATTAACCCCAGTAAGCCTGGCCGCCATCCAACGGGATGGTCGCGCCAGTCAGGTAACGTGCGTTGTCGCTGACCAGGAAGGCGACGGTGCGACCGATGTCGGTCTCGCAATCGCCGACCCGGCGCAACGGGATGCTGCTGAAAAAGGCCTGGGCCTCTTGCGGGTTGTTTTCGACCCAACCGCGCAGGCCCGGTGATAGCGCATGCGGCGCAATGACGTTGACACGGATGCCATCCACACCCCATTCGCAAGCGGCGCCACGGCTCAGGGCTCGGATTGCTTCCTTGGTCGCGGCATAATGGCCGTAGCCCGATGCGTCCCAGCGTACCGCCGCCGAGGAGGCCAGGTTGATCACCGCGCCGTCGCCCTTGAGGTAGGGGTAGCAGGCCCGCATCAGGCGCAGGGTGGCCATGGGGCCCGAGTCGATGCCCTGCATGAAGGCTTCGTCGCTGACCTCGAGGATGCTGCCTAACGGCACGATATGGGCATTGTTGACCAGGATGTTCAGTCCGCCGAAGGCTTCTACTACCTGGGCGACGCAGCGATCGATGTCGGCCTGGCTCATCACGTTGCATTCCACGACCAGCGCGATGCCGCCACGGCGACGGATTTCTGTACAGGTTTGCTCCAGGGTGGCGCGCGTGCGGCCTGCCACTGCGACCGTTGCACCTTCATCCGCGAGGGCATAGGCAATACCCTGGCCGACCCCTTGGCCACCACCGGTGATCAGGGCTACTTTGCCTTTGAGCATGTTCATGTGTGGTACCTCTGTCAGAGACTTTTTTTGTTGGTGGAACATCAAGCGATACCGGAAATCAGCTGCGCGTTGTCGATGCGCAGTTCGGCGCCATTGATGAAGCGCGATTCATCCGAGGCGAGGAACAGCACCAGGTCGGCCACGTCCTCGGGCATGCACATGCGCGCCATGGGGTTGTCGCCGATGCCCAGGGCTACCGGGTCGAGGTCGGGGACCATGGCCTGGGTCATCGGGGTCCAGATGCCGTCCGGGTGCACCGAATTGCAGCGGATGCGGTAGCCCTGCTGCTTGCAATGGACGGCCACGCTGCGGGTCAGCGCGGTCACCGCGCCCTTGGAACTGCTGTAAGCGCACATCGGCGCCAGGCCGGCGAGGGCCGCGACCGAAGACATCATGATGATCGAGCCGCCCGCGGCATTATTTTTCATCGCCTCGACAGCGTACTTGCAGCCGAGAAAATAGCCGTCAGCGTTGACCCGCATGACGTTGCGCCACTGTTCCAGGCTGGCTTGCTCGATAGTCCCCAGCGGGCAGATCGCCGCATTGTTGACCAGCACGTCCAGGCGTCCGAAGTGGGCCAGGGTCTTGGCGATCGCTCGTTGCCAGTGTGTTTCGTCGGCCACATCCAGTTCGATGAACAGGGCATGTGCACCGATCTCATCGGCCACGGCCTGGCCGGCCTGGCAGTTGACGTCGGCAACCACCACGCGGGCGCCTTCGGCGGCCAGCAGCAGGGCATCGGCCTTGCCAACGCCGCTGGCGCCGCCGGTGATAAGCACGACCTTGTTTTCAACGCGTTTCATGTGGGGCTCCTCGCAGGGGCAGGTCCTGGCTCCAGTCGAGCAACAGCTCGCGGCACGTGAAGTGCCAGATGCCGTCCATGCAGGCGAAACGGTCGCGGTAGCGAATGCCCCAGTCGAGCTTGCGCTCGATACCCTCGGTCTCATAGAGATGGTTGGCCACGCAGTAGGTTTCCGCGCTGGCTTGCAAGTCATCCACTTCAGCCAGGTGGTTATGGATGTGATGCTGGGTCTTGCTGTAGTGGCCCAGGCCGTTCATGCCTTCGACGATGGCGGTGACGCCATCGAAGCTGAACCCCGGCCCCTTGAGCGTTGCCTCGGGGGTGAACAGGCGGGACAGCGCCGCCCAGTCGCGTTGGTCGACTGCCTGGGCATAACGACAGATGAGTTCGTAGAGCGCTTGCTGGTGCGATGCCTTGGACATTCTCGAGCCTCCTTATCTGCCCTGCGATGGTGCAGGTGCGGTCAAACTCGCATTCCGGAGGAGGGGGGGCATCGTCCGAGGAGACTACCGCAAGGGGCAGGGCGGTATCGTTCAAACAGGCTTCGGGCAGGCCGTAGTCTGGCCGGACGATGAGTGTCGCCCACCCCCTGCCTATCCTGCGCGAAGACCCACCCACAGGAGCACAACCGATGGCTATCACGATGGACACCTACCTCGAAATCGAGCAGATCAGACAGCTCAAGTACCGCTACTTTCGCGCGCTCGACTGCCACGACTGGACCTTGTTCGAAACCTGCCTGGCCGAAGATGTGAAAACCGCCCTGGACAGTGGCAAGTACAGCTTCGATGGCCGCGCTGCATTCGTAGAGGGGCTCAAGGCAATAATGGACAGGCCCGGCCTGCTGTCCAAGCACCAGGGCCATCATCCGGAGATCGAAATGCTGGCGCCCGACAAGGCCAGGGGCACCTGGTACCTGGAAGATCATGTCATTGATCTGGACGGGGGCTGGATGCTGCACGGTACGGCTTTTTACCAGGATGAATACGTCAAACGCGACGGGGCCTGGCAGATCCTTGCAACAGGGTACCGCCGCGTATTCGAGACCCTGACTTCACCGCTGCCCGAACAGTTCAAGCTGACTGCCAGCCTGTTCGATGCGGCCTGCCACGCGTAGACAAACCAATGAAAAAGCCCGGCGCAGTGCGTCGGGCGTTATGGCAGTTACCGAGAAATGCAGATCGACCTACAGGCAGTACTGACTGGTAGGCAGCACATCGATCTTGTCGAAATCGATAAAGCGATTGCAGCTGTCGATCATCGCGACCAGGTTGCGCTGGAATTTCGCCTCGTCGCCAACCGCATCGAAAAAGGCCTGGGGATCGGTCATGGCCGCTGGTGGGAAACACTCTTCGACAATAGCGTCGATCCGCGGAGCGCCGTGGGTCAATGCCAATACCACCAGGTTCTGCACGTATTGGAAGTTGTCCTGGGTGTCGATGGCCACCGGGGTGTGGTGATTGCGCCAGATGTCCAGCCAGGCCTCCGGTGTCAGGCGCGGCGGGCGGGTCAGCAGGGCCACCTGGGCGAAACCGTGGGTACGCTCGCCGGGTGTGGCGGGGAAGCGGGTGTTGCGGATCGCGACCGACTCGCAGACCAGATAGGCGGCCATGCGTGCCGTCGCGGCAACGATCAGGTTGTCAAATGGGCGACGCGAGGGGCCGTTGGCGCTGTCCAGCCACAGCGACAGGCTGGCGTCGGGCAACGGCCGGTTGTTCTCCTGGCGCAGGCCGGCTGCAGGTTCGACATCGGCGTCGGCCAGGTTCAATTGCAGACCCTGGGCGCCCAAGGCCTGCAGCTGTTCGGCGACCTCGCTTCGCAGGCGTCGGACGAAGGTTTCGCGACTGGTCTGCGTATCACGCCAGAGCAGGTAGATGACTTTTTCCATAGCGATAAAGATCCTCGTTTCAGTGAGTGGGTATCTTGGCCTGTGTCGACTTCCAGGTGAGGCCTTCAAACCATGGTCAGTCACGGGAAAGACCGTGGAATCCCTCAAACAGACTATTCGGGATCTGTCGTTCGCCCGCAGCCCAAGTCGTTCCCGGCGACTGCACGCACCAGGCGCAGTCACTTAGTCCAGCCGGACGAAGAACGTGGCCGCCGCTCACTTATAGGGTGACCTTTCAAATCCATACGAATAACAATAACTGGAGACATTGAAATGTTGCTACGAAACAAAGTCGTCGTGGTGTCCGGTATCGGTCCCGGCCTGGGTGTCAAGCTTGCCATCGAAGCCGCGCGCGAAGGCGCGCATGCGGTGATTCTCGCCGCACGCACAGCCGCAAAGCTGGACGATGCAGAGGCGCGGATTCGCGATCTGGGCACGCAATGCGAGGTACTCAAGGTGGTGACCGACATTAATGACAGGTCGCAATGCAAGCGCCTGGCAGACCAAACGATCGAGCGGTTCGGCCGGATCGATGCATTGGTGAACAGTGCCTACGTGCATGGCAATTTCCCTGAAGCGATCGAGCAGGCTGATCTCGATAGCTGGCGCTCGGTCTTCGACACCAATGTCATCGGCACCATGACGCTGACGCAGGAAATCCTGCCGCACATGAAAAAGCAGGGTAACGGCGCAATCGTCATGATCAACACCCAGGCCACGCGCAGACCGTTTCCAGGCGAATCGGGCTACGCGGCGTCCAAGGGCGCTCTGGCAGTGGCGGTCAAGTACCTGGCCAGGGAACTGGGATCTCATGGTGTGCGGGCCAACAATGTCCATATGGGCTGGATGTGGGGCGCGCCGGTACAGGGTTATGTCCAGCAGGCAGCGGCCGAATACCAGGTGCCGGAGGCCGATATCGTTGCACCGATCGCCGCTAATATCGCGCTCGGGCGCATACCGACCGACGATGAATGTGCCAGAGCCGCACTCTTTCTGGTATCCGATTACGCCAGCGCGATTACCGGCGCAACACTCGACGTCAATGGCGGCGACTTCATAGCGTGACATCACGGGACGCCACTTATGTCATTGAATTTTTCTTCTTCACGGCCCTGCCGGACCCATCAGGTTCCCAAATGGGACCTAGAGACAGATGTCATTGTCGTCGGTTTTGGCGCCGCAGGCGCTTGTGCCGCCATTGAAGCCGCCGGCGCGGGCGCGGCCGTGACGCTTCTGGAAGCCGCCTCCGGCCACGGCGGCACCAGCGCTCTGTCGGGGGGCGAAATCTATCTGGGTGGCAGCGGTGGCACGCCCGCTCAGCGGCAAGCTGGCTTCAGCGACGACACCGAAGACCTTTTCCGTTATTTGATGATGGCAGGCGGCGCCGACGCCGACGAGTCGAAGGTACGCCTATATGCGGAGAATAGTCTTGGTCACTATGAGTGGCTGGTCGCGCAAGGGGTCAAGTACAAGAACACGTTTTTGCCGGAAAAAATGCTAGAGCCAGTGACAGACGACTGCCTGATCTGGTCCGGCAGTGAAGAGGCATGGCCGTTCGTGGAGCACGCCAAGCCGTGCCCGCGCGGACACACGCCGCAGTGGACCGGCTGGGGCGGCGGGCGCATGTTGATGGACACACTGGCCGCGCGCGTCGAAACGCTCGGCGTGGAGGTTCGCTATGACAGCCGGGTGCTCGCCCTGATTGCCGATGAGGCCAATCATGTCCATGGCGTGGTGGTTCGGATCGCTGGCCAGATCTGTTTTGCCCGGGCCCGCAACGGCGTCATCCTGTGTGCCGGCGGCTTCGTGATGAATCGCGATATGGTCAAACGCCACGTGCCGCATTTGCTGCGCTCCGACAATCCCATCGGAACCCCTGGCGACAATGGCACGGGCATCCTCCTGGGGATGAGCGTGGGGGGCGCGGCGATCCACATGGGCGAGGCCTTCCTGAGCCTGCCGTTTTATGCGCCCGAATCGCTGATCAATGGGATTTTCATCAATGAGCGTGGCCAGCGATTCATCAATGAGGATTGCTATCACGGCCGCGTCGGCTATCACATCATGCAGCAGATGGGCGAGCGCATTTACCTGCTGGTCGATAACGCCACGTTCCAGCCGCCCGCGGACTTCACACGCATCCAGATTGCCGCGGCAGGCGAAACCTGGGAGGAGGTGGAAGGGGATCTTGGGCTCCCCGAGGGCGCCTTAGTCTCCACGGTAGCGCTGTACAACCGCCATGCCGCCGATGGCAGCGACCCGCTGTTCCACAAAGCCGCGAAATGGCTCAAACCACTCAACGAGCCGCCGTTCGTTGCGCTGGATTGCCGAGTCGATTATGCGTTCTACCCACACTTTACCCTGGGAGGGTTGGATACCCTGCCGACTGGCGAGGTCCTCACGGAAAAGCGTGAGCCGATAGGCGGCCTGTATGCGGCAGGGCGTACTGCGTGCGGGTTGCCCCGTTGGGGCGGCGGCTACAGTTCCGGCATGTCCCTGGCGGATGCGACCTTCTTCGGTCGCCAGGCTGGGTTGCATGCCGCGAAAGCGCGAAAGTAGGGCTAACGGGCCGCCACTGCGCACCCAACGCAGTGGCGGCGAACCGCAGCAGCATCCGCCGGGCTCAGAACCGCGTCGGTCGGATCTGGGCGTCGATGCCTCCATCGACGAACAGTTGGGCGCCATTGATGAAGCTGGCCTGGGTGCTGAGCAGGAACGCCACCGCCGGGGATATTTCGCTCTCCGGTTTCACCTGGGGTCCGAGACCTGCGCACAGCACCATGCTGTCGAGGCGACCGCCCAGGCGCTCATGCAACGCCTCCAACACCTGCTGGCGCCCCGCGTGGCCGGACAGATCGCCGTGGATGTCGGCATTGCGAAAATCCACCCCACGACCTCATGGCCGATGGACTGCAGCAACTGACGGGTAGCCGCGCCGATTCCTGACGCGGAACCGGTTATCAGAGTAGTAGGCATTGTTTTAGTCCTGGCTATGGGAAAGTGTGCGCCCGGAATCAGGACGCGGCGCCCTGGCTGTTGAGCTGCGGATCACCGGGTTGTCCCAGCACGCAGGAGGTGCCGCCCGGGGTGTACATCATCGCCACGCAGCGATTGCAGGCGGTGCAGATCGAGTCGCGACTGATACCCGACTGCAGCTTGTTGACATAGTCGTGCTCGGCGATCAGCACGCGCCCCATGGTCACGGCGTCGAAGCCCTCGGCCATCAGCCGCTCGATCCCGGCCAGGCTCTTGGCCCCGCCCAGGTAGGCCAGCGGCATCTTCACTGCCGTCCGGATCTTGCGGGCATGCTCGAGCAGGTACAGCTCGCGGAACTCCACCTTGGGTTCGATTAGGCTCTGGATGAACATGCCGGCGGCGATGATCGGGTTGCGGACGGTGACGCGGTTTTCCTTGGGAAAGGTGGAGCCGAACATGGTGGTCGTCGACTCGACGTTCATCCCCGCGCTCAACACCAGCAGGTGCGCGCCCTCACGTTCGAGGATACGGGCGATGGCGGCGCCGTCCTCGGCGGTATTGCCGGCCCGCACGCCCTCGGTGATGCTGAACTTGCATACCACCGCCAGGTCCTTGCCCACCGCATCGAGCACCTTGCGCAGCACCAGGCTGGGGAAGCGCAGGCGATTGTCCAGGCTGCCGCCATACTGGTCGCGGCGCTTGTTGTACAACGGCGAAATGAACTGGCTGAGCAGATAGCCGTGGCCCATGTGCAGTTCAACCGCATCGAAGCCGGCCTCGCGAACCAGCCGCGCGCCGCGCACGAACTCGTCGGCGACCCGCAGCATGTCGACCTCGGTCATCGCCTGCTTGCGGAACATGCCGCTGAGCATGCCAACCTTGTTGAAGCCGCCGCTGGCGGACAGCGGGCGCGCGGTCTGCCGCGGCGGCAAAAAGGTGAAGCAGCCGCCGTGGGTGATCTGTGCCGAGGCCGCGGCGCCATGGCGATGCACGGCGTCGGTGAGCACGCGCAGGTGCACAAGGTTATCCCGGCCGAGGACGATCTGGTTCGGCAGCGTACAGCCATCCGGGCTGACGGCACAGTAGGCCAGCGTGGTCATGCCCACGCCACCGGCAGCGATGTCGCCATGGAACCTGGCCATCTGTTTGCTTGGAACGCCGTTGGGGGACATGCCCTCGTTGGTGGCGGACTTGATGAAACGGTTGCGCAGTGTCAGCGGGCCAATGGTCAGCGGGCTGAAGGGTGACGGCGCAATGGCCTGAACGTTGTTGTTCTGCATGGCTAACCTTTTGTTGTTCTAATTGTCAGTGCAGCGGTTCCTGCCCAGGAACGGGCGGGATTGTTCTCCCTCCCTCCCGGCAGCAACATCGTCCGACAGGACTAGGGGTGAACGCGAAAGCGGGGCATTGGCGCCAAGCTTAATCGGGGCAGCCCGCGATCTGCAGCACCAGCTTTACCTTGGCATTGTATCGATCAGATAATTCGTGGAGTAAGCGTAGAACGCTGGGCCACCTGGAGCTGCGGTCCAGCGGGCTTGAGGATCAGTCAGCGATAGGCGCTTCGGTAGCGTTTCGGCCAGAGCCTCTTCATCGAGTGCCTCAAGATACTCACGCACGGCGCGGGTGCTCAGGGCCGGATCGCTCCAGTTGACCTGTTCATCACCCGGTACGCCACGTTGACGACTCGCATCCGCCTTAATGATGCTGGCGTCCACGGCAAATCCTTCGCTCTTGACCAAGCCGGCGTCCATGCAGCGGCGCAGCACCTCATTAAATAACCAACGAAACAGATCAATGTCCCGGAAACGGCCGTGTCGATTCTTAGAAAAGGTCGAGTGATTGGGTACCTCATCTTCAAGGCTCAACCGGCAGAACCAGCGATACGCCAGGTTCAGATGGGTTTCTTCGCACAGCCGCCGCTCGGAGCGAATACCGTAGCAGTAGCTCACGATCAGCATGCGGATCATCAACTCAGGATCAATCGAAGGACGCCCAATCGGGCTGTAGAAATCGGCGAGGTAATGGCGCAAGTCGCTCAGATCGAGACACCGATCAATGCTGCGCAGAAGGTGATTGGCTGGGATGTGATCTTCAAGGTTGAACGAGTAAAACAGTCGCTCCTGCCCACTCGATAACTGTCCCATCATGCTGCGTGCTTCCCTGCTGGCCAATGCAGATATGTTGCCGCAGGCCAGATAGGGGAGCTACTTTTTCAACAGAGTCGGCCGCTAGCTGCCTTTCGCGAAAGGCAGCTTCACGCCCTGAGGAAGTCAGTCAACCTAAATCGAGGTTCTTCAGGAGCGGTGAACCGCGCTTCCTCAAGGCATTCAAATAGGTGGTTTCATCGTAGAGCGGCCTGCCGCCAATACTGGAATCCCGGAAGTCCAACCAGGTTGAGGCGGGGTGATGGGCAATGAACTCAAGATGTACATGGCTCCTGAGCAAGCGCTGTTAGCCCGGTCGCAACATCGATTCAGTGTGAAGGGCCGCTTCTGGCTGATTGCTGACTGTCGTCACCTGCAGCTTTGGGATGGCTTCAGACGGCAAGGGTTTTACCCTGATTCGTGGGTTGAAGGACGGTAGAAACGAAAATTCGGGTCAAGCGCTGGAAGCCGCAAAACAAAAGGCCTGCAAGTCCCTCCAAGAATCAACCACAGTCGAGGAATAAACCCGTGGAAAAAGCCGATTGCAGAACAAGACAGGAGCAAGATGCCCGACAAGACCAAAAGCGCCGAAAGCAGCGCCGTGTCAGGCCGCGAGCCGAAAACCGAAATTAATCTTATAAGAGGATTCAAAGCGACAAAGCGTGTAAACCCAAGACAGACTCGGGCCTCAACGGGGGGCATTTCATCGGCAAACCTAGTCTCTGTTAGGCGCGACCAAAACTACGTTATGACCGTCAGCAATCGGCCAAAAGCGGTCTTTCACGACGGCCATTTAAGACGTGCGGACGACCCATCAATGCCAGAGCTCACGATTGTTCCAGTAAGGCAAACCATCTATTGATAGTGCACCCAAAAATGTTTTGGTCACTTCAACATCACAAGTACCCGGAAATATCAGCTTACGCCTCCGCTTACATCCGGTGATGTTCCAGCAAGAAGTCCACGAACAATCGCACCCGCGCCGGCATTGTCGCCCCGCCGACGAACACCGCATGAATCGGTTCCTGGTCCCCGGGGTTCCAGGCTTCCAACAGCGGAATCAGGTCGCCGCGCTGCAGATCCTCGCTCACGCTGAACTCACCGATACGTGCAATGCCGGCACCTACTCGCGCGAGTTGTGCCAGCGCTTCACCACTGCTGCATTCGATGTTGCCGCTGACCTTTAGGGAAAACTCCTTTCCATCGCGGATGAACGGCCAGTTGGGTTCGGCACGCCGGAAGTTGAAGCGCAGGCAGTTGTGCTGTAGCAGGTCTTCCGGTTCCTGGGGGATGCCGTGGCGCTGCAGATACTCGGGCGATGCCACCACTACCTGGCCGGTGTCGCCGATCCTGCGCGCGGTCAGCGGGCTGTCGGGCAGATGGCCAAAGCGGACCGCGACGTCGGCCTGCCCGCCGAGAATGTCGACCACTTCGTCGCCGAGGGTGAGGTCGACGACGATGTTCGGGTAACGGGCGCTGAATGCTGCGACCAAGGGAACGATGGCCAGCCGCCCATGGCCAAGGGCGGCACTGACCCGCAATCGCCCCCTGGGTACGCCCTGGTCGGCGATGGCTTCTTCGACCTCGTCCATGTCGGCCAGGATACGCCGAGCGCCGCGCAGGAACGCTTCGCCCTCGGCAGTGAAGGTGATCGCTCGGGTGGTGCGCAACAGCAGGCGGGTGCCAAGACGTTGCTCGGTACGCGCGATGATCCGACTGACTGCCGAGGGTGTCAGGCCCAGTGCACGCGCGGCGGCCGACAGGCTGCCTTCCTGCGCCACGGTGGTGAACACGCTCATTTCACCTGACCTGCCGTTGAAATCCACTTGTGCCTCCTGCGCAAAGGTGATTGCCAAAAATGCTATCTACCGCCTGAAAAGACTGGATCGTAGCATTAGCGGCATAGATAAGGAGCCTTCCATGCGTATCAACCCACCACTTGTCGCGCTCGCCATCGGTGCCTTTGGCATCGGCGTAACAGAGTTCGCCCCTATGGGCATGTTGCCGGGTATCGCTGCGGATCTGGGCGTTTCCATTCCCGCCGCCGGTTTGCTGGTCAGTGCTTATGCGCTGGGCGTATTGCTCGGCGCACCGCTGATGACCCTGACCACCGGCAGGATTCCCCGGCGCTATCTGCTGATCGGGCTTATGGCGATTTTCACCCTGGGTAATCTGATGTCAGCCCTGGCCACCGATTACTACAGCCTCATGGTCGCCAGGGTGGTGACCTCACTGAACCATGGTGCATTTTTTGGCGTTGGCTCCATCGTCGCCGCCAGCGTGGTCGCCCCGGAGAAACGTGCCGGGGCGGTTGCGGCGATGTTCATGGGCCTGACCCTGGCGACCATCGGCGGTGTGCCGCTGGCCGCCTGGTTTGGTGAACTGTTCGGTTGGCGCACCGCTTTCTGGGGAATTACCGGCCTCGGCGTGGTGACCATGGCCGCGTTGTGGTTCGCCCTGCCTAACCTGAAGACGCCGCAAAGCGTCGGTGTAATGGCCGAAATTCGGGTACTGGGGCGTGGTCCGGTGCTGGGCGCGTTGGCCCTGACCGTAGTCGGATCGAGCGCAATGTTTACCGTCTTCACCTACATCGCGCCGATCCTCAGCAGCGAGACCAATAGTTCCACCGCCTACATCACCGCCATGCTGGTGCTTTTTGGTGTGGGGTTGACGCTGGGCAATATGTGGGGCGGCAAGGCCGCCGACCGCTCGATAGATCGCACCTTGATCGTCTCGCTAAGCGTTCTGATTCTCGTCTTGCTGGCGTTCACCCTGCTGATGCGTTGGACGGTGCCGGCTGCTCTGGCCATCCTGATATGGGGTATCGCCAGTTTCGCCCTGGTGCCGCCGCTACAGATGCGCGTCATGGAAGCAGCGAAGGACGCGCCCAATCTTGCCTCTGCGGTGAACATTGGCGCCTTCAATTTTGGCAACGCGATTGGCGCAGCGCTGGGCGGAGCGGTGATCAACGCTGGTCTGGGTTATCCGGCGATTTCCCTGGCCGGAGCGGCGATGGCTGCTCTGGGGCTGCTGATGGTGTTGGCTTATGCCTGGCGTTCCAGAACGATTGAAGCAGCAGTGGTGTGACGAAGATGGGGGGAGTGGTTCGTTACCATCGATGAGTGGCGGCAAGTAGTAGAATTGCTGCCCTTGGCGAGGGGCGGCTCCAGATATTTACCCTGAGTGAGGGGGCCGAGCATGTCGGATTAGCCAGAAACCAGGTTAGAGTGTTCATCAATGTCTGTTCATAAGGGCCCTCCACTCGATTCGCGTAGTCGCGCCAAGCAATTCCAGCGAACGAACCGGGCAAAAAAACCGTATATCAATTGTTATTTGAAGAATGAATCGTCCGCTGTTTGTTTCTCTAGATGGGCCCAAGGGAACCGGCAAAACCACACTGTTGGAGGCCGTTACGAAAGTACTGAGGGCAGACAACAAAAAGGTGATCCGACTTTGCGAGCAAAAAAGCGATCCCTATAGGGGCGAAACAATGGCCCTCGTTAACAAACTCGTCAGAAATCCCACCCGGGATTTGGAGTTGAGGGTTTGTGAGCGCTTTGCTGATAGCCGTACTTGGATTTCCCAGCACGTGCTGGCTAAACAGCCACCAGGCAGCATCATCTTGATCGATCGCTGGTACCCGTCTGATGCCGTGTTTCGCCGGATAGTCCCGTTTGTAGAGATTCTACAGTTGAACATTGATCGAAACGTGCGAGTGCCAGACCTGCATGTCGGGGTTGTCACCGCCCCTGATATTTCATGGGCGAGGGCAGCGGCACGACGGCGTGGGCTGAGCAGTACTGTGATCCATAAGCTGGAAGAACATGTCGCTTGTACCAAGGCGTTCGAGCGAGCGATTGCAGATCACGGCTGGGTTTTATGCCGTAATGAAGGAACGATTGAAGACGCAACGATGCAGGTGACTTCTGAGATCTATAGAGTCCTCGATGCCCCTTAGGCGAAGTTCGCTGCGCCGGCCTTGATGCGGTTGAGATAGCCGTACCTTGCTCGCTTAACTTGGCTCGGCTTACCGACCGCTTTGGATCGTTTTCTGCCGAACATACCCATAAAACGCGGCAGTCAACTCCATACAAATGGTTGCTCAGGTCGATGCAATCAGGTGAGCAAGCCTATGCAACTCCGCATCACGCCTTAACCCAGCGCTGGCGACTCCAACTGCTCAGCCCGTCGACGGCAAACACCAATAGCAGCATGGCGAGGATCACCGTACTGGCCTGAGCCTCCTGAAACAGACTAAGACTCACATAGAGCATCTGCCCCAACCCCCCAGCACCAACAAAACCCAGCACGCTGGCCATGCGGATGTTGTTTTCCCAGCGGTACAGGATGTACGCCAACAGCTGCGGAAACAGGTTGGGCAGGGTGCCGTAGCAGAAGGCCCAGACGACGTTGCCGCCCTGCAAGCGGATCGCTTCTGCCGGTTGCGGCGGGGTGTTTTCCAATGCTTCGGCGAAGAGTCGACCGAGCACCCCTGTGGTGTGCATGGCCAGTGCCAGGGTCCCGGCGTTGGGGCCGAGTCCGGCAGCCAGCACCATCAGCGCGGCCCACACCAGTTCGGGAATGGCGCGCAGGGCGTTAAGCACCAGTCGCGACGCACTCTGCAACGGCCAGCCGAAACGCCCGGCCGCCGGCAATGCCAGCACCAGGCCGAATACCGCCGCGAGCAAGGTGCCAAGGGCCGACATGGCCATGGTTTCCACGGCGCCACGGCCGATGGCTTGCAGGTGGCCGGCGCTCAGGTCCGGGCTGAGAAAACGCAGCACGTAGGCGCCCATCTGCTTCAGGTTACCGCTGCCCGTCAGTTCACCGAGATCAATGCCCAGATAGCTGAACGAAGCGACGACCGCCACACCGATGCACAGGATCAGCAGCAGGTTGATCAGGCGATTCATGCGAACCTCCAGCGCAGCAGGCGGCTGATCTGATCGGCGAACAGCACCAGGACGAAAAAGGTCAGCAACATGCTCGCCACTTCACCGCCAGCGAACATGCGCAACGACAGGTCGATCTGCTGGCCCAGCCCACCGGCGCCGACGAAGCCCATCACCACCGACGCGCGGATGGCGCATTCCCAGCGATACACCGTGTACGACAGCAGCTCCGCGCCGACATTGGGCAGGGTGCCGTAGCAGAAAGCCGCCAACCGGCCACTGCCGGCCTGTAGCAGTGCATGGGCCGGACGCTGGTCGACCGACTCGAAAATTTCCGCATAGACCTTGCCCAGCATGCCGCTGTAGGTGATGGCAATCGCCAGCACCCCGGCCGTCGGGCCGAGGCCGACGGCGCGCACGAACAGCAAGGCCCAGACAATTTCCGGCACGCTGCGCAGGAAGATCAGCAACCCGCGCACCGGCCAGCGCAACAGCCGGCCCAAGGCGCTCGGGCGACCACTGCGCGAGGCCGCCGACAGCGACAACGCCCGGCTGGCCAGCAGGCTGGCGGGGATGGCCAACAGCAAGGCCAGGGCCATGCCGGCGGTGGCGATGGCCAGCGTTTGCAACGTCGCTTGCCATAACAGCTGCAAGAATTCTTCGCCATGGGCGGGCGGCCAGAAGGCCGAAACAAACCGGCCCATCTCACTCTGGCTGTCAGCCTGGAGCAGCACACCCAGGTCCAGTTCGCTGAAATGGATGCCGGGCCACAGCAGGGCAAGCGCCAACAGACTGAGCAACAGGCGAGGCAGGGTGGCCGGGTCTCGTGTATCGCGCGTCAGCATCGTGGAATCTGCAGGCTCAAGGGCGCCACCGGAACGGGCGGCGATAGCAGTTGCTCGTTGGCGTAGAGCTTGTCGAGCAAATCGTGGTCGACGTCGCTGGCGGGAAGATCGAACAGGACCTTGCCGTCGCGCAAACCGATGATGCGTGAAAAGTGCGTCAGGGCCAGTTCCACCGCATGCAGGCTGGCGACCAGGGTCACCTTGTGTTCCTGCGCATGGCGGCAGAGGACTGACAGGGTGTGCCCGGCCAGCACCGGGTCCATCGCCGACACCGGCTCATCGGCCAGCAGCACTTCGGGCGCCTGGTACAGCACGCGGGCAATTCCCACGCGCTGCAGTTGGCCGCCGGACAATTGCTGGCACTGGGCGAACAGCTTGTCACCCAGATCCAGCTTGACCAGTGCCGCCCGCGCGCCCGGAACATCCACCGGATGCAGCAGGCTCAGCAGGCTTTTGGCAAAACCCCATTGCCCCAGCTTGCCGGCCAGCACTGCGGTGACCACCCGTTGCCGCGGTGGCAGGGGTGGCGCCTGGTGAACCAGGCCGATGCGCGCCCGCAGCTGCTGACGCCGATGGGCGCCAAGCTGCCAGGCGTGCTCGCCGAGTACTTCGACCGCACCGTCGTCCGGGCGCAGGGCGGTGGCCAGCACGTTGAGCAGGCTCGACTTGCCGGCACCGGACGGACCGATGATTGCGACCTGCTCACCGGCAGCGATGTGCAGGTCGACCTCATGCAGCGCACGCACGCCGTTGCCGTGGGTGAGGCTGACCCGGTTCAGGTGCAAGGTCATTTCAGCAGGTCGGCAGCGCGCGCGGCTTCCTCGATGCCCTTGTAGTTCTCAGGCTTGGTCTCGATGAAGCGGCTGGCGGCTTGCAGATCCAGAATCGCTTTTTGCTCCGGGTTGGCCGGGTCGAGCGCGAGGAAGGCCGTCTTGATTTTGTTGGCGAGGGCCGGGTCGAGGGTGCCGCGCACGGTCCAGTTGTAGTCGAAGTAGGTCGGCGTGGTGGCGAAGACCTTGACCTTGTCGGTGTCGACCTTGCCGGCCTTGACCAGTTTTTCCCAGACGCTGGCATTGAGTACGCCGGCATCCACTTTGCCAGCCTGAACCCAGGCGACCGTGGCGTCATGGGCGCCGGAGTAACCGACGCGACTGAAATAGGTTTCAGGCTTGATGCCGTCCTGCAGCATGAAATAGCGCGGCATCAAACTGCCCGACGTCGACGAGACCGAACCGAAGGCAAAGGACTTGCCCTTGAGGTCGGCCAGCGACTTGACGGCCGGGTCGGCGGTGATGAATTTGCTGGTGAACTGCGCATCCTGCTCACGCTGTACCAATGGAATGGCATTGCCGGTTTTCAGTCGCGCCTGCACGAAGGTGAAGCCGCCCAGCCAGGCCATGTCGATACGGTCGGTTGCCAGGGCCTCGACCACTGCCGGGTAGTCGGACACCGGTACGAACTCGACCTTCATGCCCAGTTGCTTCTCCAGATACTCGCCAAGCGGCTTGAACTTGCGCAGCAGTTCGGTGGGGGCTTCGTCAGGAATGGCGCTGACTTTCAATGTGTCGGCAGCCTGTGCCAGCAGGGTGGAAAAGGACAGGGTAAGGCCAATGGCCAAGGCCAGGGTACGTTTGAGCATGGAAGTTCTCCGGTTCAATAGCGGAAAAATGTCGATGCGCCCCGCACAAGCTGATTGCTGCACGACGCTTCGTGAGGGTAGACGAAAACGCCGCGATTATAGGGACTCTTGCGTGCTTGACCAGCATGGCAACAGGGCTTCGGTCCAAAAAAAGACCTGTGGGAGCGAGCTTGCTCGCGATAGCGGTGGATCAGTTGGCAATGACGCTGACTGACACACTGCCATCGCGAGCAAGCTCGCTCCCACAGGTTTTGTTGTGTCCCACGACTCCGGTGATTTACATCCTTGCCAAAGCCTGCGCCAGATCCGCACGCAAGTCCTCGACATCCTCGACCCCCACCGACAACCGCACCAACCCGTCGCCAATCCCCAGCTCCGCCCGGGTAGCCGGTGGAATGGTGGCGTGGGTCATGATCGCCGGGTGTTCGATCAGGCTTTCCACGCCGCCCAGGCTCTCGGCCAGGGCGAAGATCTGCACGTTCTCAAGGAAACGTTTGGTGCCGGCCAGGTCGCTGTTGAGGTCGAGGGAAATCATCCCGCCGAAACCGCGCATTTGCCGTTGGGCCAGTTCGTGTTGCGGGTGCGAGGGCAGGCCCGGGTAGTAGACCCGTGAGACTTGAGGTTGGCGCTCCAGCCACTGCGCCAGCTCCATTGCGTTGCTGCAATGCCGCTCCATGCGCAGGGCCAGGGTCTTCACCCCGCGCAGGGTGAGGAAGGCATCGAACGGGCCGGCGATGGCGCCGACGGCGTTTTGCAGGAAACCCAGGCGCTCGGCCAGTTCGGCGTTCTGCCCGACCACGGCGATCCCGCCGATCACGTCGGAGTGACCGTTGAGGTATTTGGTGGTCGAGTGCAGCACGATGTCGAAGCCCAGCTCCAGCGGGCGCTGGATCCACGGGCTGGCGAAGGTGTTGTCGGCCACGCAGATGATGCCGCGGGCGCGGCAGGTGCGGGCGATGGCGGCGAGGTCGGTGAGGCGCAGCAGCGGATTGCTCGGAGTCTCGACCATGACCATCCGAGTGTCGTCTTGCAGGGACGCCTCGAACGCCGCCAGGTCGGTCAGGTCGACGAAGCTGAAACGGTGCCCGGCGCTGCGCTGGCGCACCTTGTCGAACAGGCGGAAGGTGCCGCCGTATAAGTCATTGCCCGAGACGATGTGCGAGCCGGCGTCGAGCAGTTCGAGCACCGTGGAAATGGTCGCCAGCCCCGAGGCGAAGGCAAAGCCCCGGGTGCCGCCTTCGAGGTCGGCCACGCAACGCTCAAGGGCCCAGCGCGTCGGGTTGTGCGAACGCCCGTAATCCAGGCCCTTGTGCACCCCGGGGCTCTGTTGCAGGTAGGTGGAGTTGGCGTAGATCGGCGGCATCAGCGCCCCGGTCGAAGGGTCCGGCGTTTGCCCGGCATGGATCACGCGGGTGGCGAAGCCCCGTGGCGGGGCATTTTCATCGTGCTGACTCATGGCAGGGATCTCCGCAAATGGTTGAGCATGTCGGTTCGGGTAATCAGGCCGTGGAAGCCCGAGGCGTCCTGGATGATCGCCACCAGTCCACGGCCCAGCTCGGCCTCCAGTTCAGCCAGTGAGGCGCCGGGGGACAGGGTTTGCAGTTTGTCGGTCATGGCGCTGGATACGGCCTTGCGAAAGTGCGCAACGTCTTCATGTACGCCCAGCAGGATGTCGGACTCGTCGATCACGCCGACCAGTTGTTTGCCGTTCACCAGCACCGGTAACTGCGATACATCCGCCAGGCGCATGCGTTGAAAAGCCGTCAGTAGCGTGTCATCCGGGCCGACGCTGATCACCCGGCCGTCCTCGAAGCGCCGTGCGATCAGGTCGCGCAGGTCGCCGTAGTGCTTGCGTTGCAGCAGGCCCTGATCGTTCATCCACTGGTCGTTGTAGACCTTCGACAGGTAACGCGTACCGGTGTCGCAGACGAAGCTCACCACCCGTTTCGGCTGGGTCTGTTCGCGGCAGTAACGCAACGCCGCCGCCAGCAAAGTGCCGGTCGACGAGCCGCCGAGAATGCCCTCGGCGCGCAGCAACTGGCGGGCGTGGTCGAAGCTTTCCTCGTCGCTGATCGAATAGGCGTGGCGCACGCTGGACAGGTCGGCAATCGATGGAATGAAGTCTTCGCCGATGCCTTCCACCGCCCAGGAACCGGGGGTGGGGAGGGTGCCATTGCGGCTGTATTCGGCCATCACCGAACCGACCGGGTCGGCCAGGACCATTTCCAGGTCCGGCTGCACGCGTTTGAAGAAGCGGGTCAGGCCGGTGAGGGTGCCGGCCGAACCGACACCGACGACGATCGCGTCCACATCGTGCTGGGTTTGTGCCCAGATCTCCGGCGCGGTGCTGCATTCGTGGGCCAGCGGGTTGGCCGGGTTGTTGAACTGGTCGGCGAAGAACGCATCGGGAATGTCCGCGGCCAGCCGCGCGGCGACGTCCTGGTAATACTCGGGATGGCCCTTGCCGACGTCGGAGCGGGTGATGTGCACCTCGGCGCCCATGGCCTTGAGGTGCAGGACCTTCTCGGTGGACATCTTGTCCGGCACCACCAGCACCACCCGGTAGCCCTTGGCGCGGCCGACCAGGGCCAGGCCGAGGCCGGTGTTGCCGGCGGTGGCTTCGACGATGGTGCCGCCGGGGCGCAGGCGGCCATCGCGTTCGGCGGCATCGATCATCGCCAGACCGATGCGGTCCTTGATCGAACCGCCGGGGTTCTGGGATTCGAGTTTGAGAAACAGCGTACACGGGCCGGTATCGAAACGGCTGACGCGCACCAGCGGGGTATTGCCAATCAGTTCTAGTACGGCAGGACGGGAATTGTCGGGCATGTCATCACTCCTTGCGTGAATCCGCACTGGATGGACAGCAATCCGCGCCGGGTCTTTGCGCCGGTCACGGGCATTGCATCGCTAGGACCATAGGCCGTGATCGGGTCCGCTGCAACCTCATGCGGCCAATCGGTCGCCTCGACGCTTTTTCCTCGCCAGCGACCACAAAAAACATAATTTCGCTATTTCCCGGCTCCGAACAGAATGCGGCCAACACCCTGACACCGATAGCCGCAGCAGAAGAACAACAGTGATCAGAATCGAGGCGGCAGCCATGACCGACCTGAATCAAACCACCTTTCAGAAGTGCACAGCCATGACAGTTGATAAAACCGCAATTGATACGCTTGTTGTTGGCGCCGGCCAGGCCGGCGTGGCCATGAGTGAACACCTGAGCAAGCTCGGCGTGCCTCACCTCGTTGTGGAGCGCAATCGTATCGCCGAAGCCTGGCGCACCGGCCGCTGGGATTCGCTGGTGGCCAACGGTCCGGTCTGGCACGACCGCTTCCCGGGGCTGGAGTTCGACGGTCTGGACCCGGATGCCTTTGCCGGGAAAGAGCAAGTGGCTGAGTACTTCGAAGCCTACGCCCGCAAATTCAACGCGCCGATCCGTACCGGCATTGAAGTCAAGAAAGTAGAACGCAACGCTGATCGTCCGGGCTTCACTGTTGAAACCTCTGATGGGGTGATCGAGGCCCGCCACGTAGTGGTCGCCACCGGTCCGTTCCAGCGTCCGGCCATTCCGCCAATTGCTCCCGAAATCGCCGGCATCACCCAGATTCACTCCGCCCAATACTACAACCCGCAGCAACTGGCCGAAGGCGCGGTGTTGGTGGTGGGCGCCGGTTCGTCGGGCGTGCAGATCGCCGATGAATTGCAACGTTCCGGCAAGCAGGTCTACCTGTCGGTGGGCGCCCATGACCGTCCGCCCCGTGCCTATCGCAACCGTGATTTCTGCTGGTGGCTGGGGGTGCTCGGCGAGTGGGATGCCGAAGCCATGCAACCGGGCAAGGAACACGTGACCATCGCCGTGAGCGGTGCCCGTGGCGGCCACACCGTGGACTTCCGCCGGCTGGCTCACCAAGGCATGACCCTGGTCGGCCTGACCCAGTCGTTCAACGGCGCTGTGGTGAGTTTCGAAGACAACCTCGCCGACAACATCCGCCGTGGCGATGAAAATTACCTGGCGCTGCTCGACAAGGCCGACGCCTATATCGAACGCAACGGCCTGGACCTGCCGCTGGAACCCGAAGCCCGGGCCATGCTGGCGGACCCGGATTGCGTGACAAATCCAATCCTGGAACTGGACCTGCTCAAGGCCGGCGTCACCACGATCATCTGGGCCACCGGTTACTCCACCGACTACAGCTGGCTGAAGGTCGATGCCTTCAAGGACAACGGCAAACCGCAGCACCAGCGCGGTGTGTCGGCCGAGCCGGGGGTGTATTTCGTCGGGTTGCCTTGGCAGTCCCGCCGCGGCTCCGCGTTTATCTGGGGCGTTTGGCACGACGCCAAGCACATCGCCGATCACATCGTTAAACAGCACACCTATCTCAACTATCGGGATGCGACCCAGCGTCAAGCCGAAGCCGCCCGTGCACCTATTCAGAAAGCCAGCCTCATGGGAGTTCGTTGATGCCTACTCATACCCGCATCCGCATGTTCAACACCAAAGACACCTACCCGAACCAGACGCTCGACAACGACCTGTGCCAGGCCGTGCGTGCCGGCAACACCGTGTATGTGCGTGGTCAGGTCGGCACCGATTTCAACGGCCAACTGGTGGGCCTCGGTGATCCGCGCGCCCAGGCCGAGCAGGCCATGCGCAACGTCAAGCAATTGCTGGAAGAGGCGGGCAGCGACCTGAGCCACATCGTCAAGACCACCACTTACCTGATCGACCCGCGCTACCGCGAGCCGGTGTACCAGGAAGTCGGCAAGTGGCTCAAGGGCGTGTTCCCGATTTCCACCGGACTGGTGGTCAGTGCCCTCGGCCAGCCGCAGTGGCTGATGGAAATCGATGTGATCGCTGTCATCCCTGAATAAGGAATTCGCCATGACTTTTTCCATCGTGGGTCGCTGCGCCGAGACCGGCCAGCTGGGCATTGCCATCAGCTCCTCGAGCATTGCCGTCGGCGCGCGCTGCCCGTGGCTGCGTGCCGGTGTCGGCGCGGTGTCGAGCCAGAACATCACGCTGCCGGCCCTCGGTCCGCAGATCCTCGATGAACTGGCCAACGGCTCGGCGCCACCCCAGGCGCTGGACCACTCATTGACCCGTAATGGTTACAGCCAGTACCGCCAGGTGGCGGTGGTCGATGCCCACGGGCGCACGGCGGTGTTCAGCGGCAACCATGCCCTGGGCATCAACAACGCCCTGGCCGGTGAGCAATGCGTGGCGGCCGGTAACCTGCTGGCCAACAGTGGGGTGATCGAAGCGATGGTCGCGGCGTTCGAAAACAGCGAAGGCTGCCTCGCCACCCGGCTGATGAACGCCTTGCAGGCCGGGCAGGATGCGGGGGGCGAAGCCGGCGCGGTGCACTCGGCGGCGCTGTCGGTGGTCGGTGACCTGACCTGGCCGATTGTCGACCTGCGGGTGGATTGGGCCGATGAAAACCCGATTGGCGAGTTGGGCAAACTGTGGACGGCCTACGAGCCGCAATTGCAGGACTACCTGACCCGCGCCCTCAATCCGACCCTGGCCCCCGCGTATGGAGTGCCCGGCGATGAGTGAGTTGCGCAGCCGCGCCATGCTCGCGCGATTGATCGGGTTCGCCACGGTCAGCCGCGATTCGAACCTGGAGCTGATCGAGTTCGTGCGCGACTACCTGCACGGACTGGGCGTGGATTGCGAACTGATCTACAACGCCGAGCGGACCAAAGCCAATCTGTTGGCCACGGTCGGCCCGCGCGTGGCCGGCGGCATCGTGCTGTCCGGGCACACCGACGTGGTGCCGGTGGACGGCCAGGCCTGGACGGTCGAACCGTTTTGCCTGAGCGAGGCGAACGGCAAGCTTTACGGTCGCGGCACCGCGGACATGAAAGGCTATCTGGCTTCTGTGCTGGCGGCCGTGCCGATGTTTCTCGCCAGCCCATTAAAGCGCCCGGTGCACCTGGCGTTTTCCTATGACGAAGAGGTCGGTTGCCTCGGCGTGCGCGGTTTGCTGGAGGTGCTGCCGCAACGCATCCCGGCTCCGGCGTTGTGCCTGATCGGCGAGCCGACCGAGCTCAAACCGGTGCTCGGCCACAAGGGCAAACTGGCGATGCGTTGCCACGTACGCGGCGCCGCCTGTCATTCGGCTTACGCGCCTTATGGGGTCAATGCCATCGAGCAGGCCGCGCGCCTGATCGGTCGGCTGGGCGACATCGGCGCCACCCTGGCCCGGCCGCCATTGCATGACCATCGCTTCGATCCGGCGTTCTCGACCGTGCAGGTCGGCCTGATCCAGGGCGGCACGGCGCTGAACATCGTTCCGGCGGACTGCCGTTTCGATTTCGAGATCCGCGCCTTGCCGGACTTCGCCCCGCAAGTGGTCGTCGATGAACTGAAGGACTACGCCGAGCAGACGTTGCTGCCGGCCATGCAGGCCGTGGACACCGATACCGGCATCCGCTTTGAAAAAATCTCGGCCTATCCCGGCCTGGCGACACCCACCGACAGCGCGGCGGCCCGGCTGATTGCCCAGCTGTGCGGCAGCGACGAGTTCAGCACCGTGGCCTTTGGCACCGAAGGCGGGCTGTTCGATCAGGCCGGCATTCCTTCGGTGGTCTGCGGTCCCGGCAGCATGGATCAGGGACACAAGCCCGATGAATTTGTCAGCGTTGATCAGATGGCGGCCTGTGACCGCTTGATGGATCGCCTGGCGGCGTACTTGAGTGAATCCGAACACCCATAACAACAACGGGCCGACAAGCCCCGAGGAAGCGTTCCATGTCCAGATCCTTGCGTTGCAGTGTTCCGTTTGCCCTGGCGTTGCTGAGTGCCAGTGTGTGGGCGGCCCCCCAGGACCTCACCGTGATTTCCTTCGGTGGTGCTACCAAACAGGCTCAGGATAAGGCCTATTTCCAGCCCTTCAACGCCAGCGGCGCGGGCAACATCATCGCCGGTGAGTACAACGGCGAACTGTCGAAGATCAAGGCCATGGTCTCGGCCGGTCACACCAGTTGGGACGTGGTCGAAGTCGAAAGCCCCGAGCTGTTGCGCGGCTGCGAGGAGGGTCTGTTCGAGAAGCTCGATCAAGGACGCTTCGGTGACTCGGCAAACTTTGTGCCCGGTGCGCTGACCGAGTGCGGGGTGGCCACTTACGTCTGGTCGATGGTCATGGCCTACGACCAGAGCAAGCAGGCCAAGGCCCCGCAATCGTGGGCGGACTTCTGGAATGTCGCCGACTTCCCGGGCAAGCGCGGCCTGCGCAAGAGCGCCAAGTACACCCTGGAAATCGCTTTGCTGGCCGACGGCGTCAAGGCGGACGACGTGTACAAGGTCTTGAATACACCGCAAGGCGTGACACGGGCCTTTGCCAAACTCGACCAGATCAAGCCGAACATCCAGTGGTGGGAGGCGGGCGCCCAACCGGCGCAATGGCTGGTCGCCGGCGACGTGGTAATGAGCGCGGCCTACAACGGGCGGATTGCTTCGGCGCAAAAGGAAGGCATGAAACTGAGCATCGTCTGGCCGCAAAGCCTGTACGACCCGGAATACTGGGCGGTGGTCAAAGGCACGCCGAACAAGGCGCTGGCGGAAAATTTCATCGCGTTCGCCAGCCAGCCGCAGGCGCAAAAAGTTTTCTCGGAAAACATCCCTTACGGACCGGTGCATCGCCAGACCCTGCCATTGCTGCCCAAGGACGTGCAGCAGCAACTGCCGACCGCCGAGGCCAACCTGGCCGGTGCCCGGGCAGTGGACGCGGAGTTCTGGGTCGACCATGGCGAGGAGCTTGAACAGCGCTTCAATGCCTGGGCTGCGCGGTAATACAGAAACCTGTGAACACCCAAAACCCTGTGTGTGGGGGCTTGCCCGCGATTGGGCCTTATCGGCCAACCGAAGGTACAGCGTTGCCTCCACGCCCAAACCGCTCCCGATACACCGACGGCGGCACGCCAACCACCGTGCGGAACGCGACCCGGAAGCTTTCCACCGAGCGATAGCCACAACGTTCGGCAATCTGCTCGGTGTTCTGGTCGCTGCTTTCCAGCAGTTCGCGGGCGCGGCCCAGACGTTCGTGCTGCAACCAGGTTTTCGGGGACTGGCCACTGGCTTCGGTGAAGCGGCGCAGGAACGTGCGTTCGCTCATTGCGGCTTCGCTGGCCAGGTCACGCACCTCCAGCGGCTCGTGCAATCGCTCGCGTGCCCACTGCATGACGCGGGAAAGATCGCTGCGCGGTGTAGGACTGACCGGCGTCGGAATGAATTGCGCCTGACCACCGCTACGTTGCGGCGACATGACCAGGCGTCGCGCTACGGCATTGGCCACCTGCGTGCCGAAATCCCGTGCCACCAGATGCAGACAGGCATCGATGCCTGCCGCGCTGCCGGCGGAGGTGATCATTTGGCCGGAATCGACATACAGCACGTCCGGGTCCACCAGGATGTCGGGAAACCGCTCGGCCAGTTCCGAGGTATAGCGCCAGTGCGTGGTCGCACCGTGCCCGTCGAGCAACCCGGTGGCGGCGAGAACGAAAACACCGGAGCAGATCGACAGCAACCGCGCACCCCGCGCATGGGCCTGGCGCAGGGCGGCGATCAGCTCCGCGGGCACTGCGGCGCTGCGGTCGCGCCAGCCGGGGATGATGATGGTCCGTGCGTCGGCGAGCATTTCCATGCCGCCATCGGCCAGGACCTGGATGCCGCCCATGGCACGCATCGGGCCTTGATCGACGGCGACGATACGATGCTCGTACCACGGGAAATCGAATTCGGGTCGTGGCAGGCCGAAGATCTCCACGGCAATGCCGAACTCGAACGTGCAGAGGCCATCGTAGGCCAGAATCGCGACCATTCCTGGGGTGGGGTGCATTTGGCGGAAAGTTCCCGGTGGGTGTCTTGTGCGCCACTGTAGCCGCAAGTGGCTGGCGGATAAAGTCTTGCCACACCCACTGCCTCTTTGGAGTACAGCCTATGACCAGTCTGGTTCGCGAAATTCCCGCCGCCCCATCGGCCATTGCCCTGATGCATTTCAGCAACCGTCTGACCTTCGAAACCGATTGTTCCGACGTCCACGGCAGCCAGATGGCTGGCGAAGTCGATTTCATTCTGGTGGATGTTCGTGGTCCGCTGGCGTTCGAGCGCGGGCATGTACCGGGAGCGATCAACATTCCCGGGCGCCTGCTGAGCGCCGAAGGGTTGGCGGGTTATCCGAACAACAGCCTGTTTGTGGTCTATTGCGCCGGGCCGCATTGCAACGGCGCCAACAAGGCGGCGGTGAAACTGGCGGTCCTGGGTTATCCGGTCAAGGAGATGATCGGCGGCGTGACCGGGTGGCTGGATGAAGGGTTTGAGTTGAGTGTCGGGGTGCAGCGGCAAGCCAGCAGCGTGGTCGGTTGCGAGTGTTGATGTAACCGAAAAAGATCTTTTTTATTCATTTCCGGCCGCCCACCACTCATCCAGTGTCGCCTGCAACCACGCCAACACATCGGCGTAGGCCGCATCGTCCTGCGGCCCTCGTGGCAACGGCGACTCATCGCCAAAATGCGCGTTGAGCAGGGCCACCGACTCGGCGTTCCACTCCGGATGAAACTGTAACCCCAGCCGCGTCGGCCCGGCGCGGTACATCTGCTGCACACAGTGCTCGCTGCTGGCCAACAGCTGCGCGGCAGGTGGCAGGTCGATGACGTCTTCGTGCCACTCCAGCACCTTCAGCGTTTGTCCATCGATAAAGGTCACGGTGGTCCATCCGGTTTCGGTCTGGTCCATGCGCCGTACATTCCCGCCAAGACTCAACGCCAGCAACTGTGCCCCCAGGCATATCGCGAAAACAGCCCCGCCCAGATCCAGGCTGCCTCTGAGCCATTGCCGTTCGGCTTCCAGCCAGGCCGGACCGGCATTGGATTCATAAGGCCCGCCCAACAGGATCACGGGGTCGGCGCTCACGGGCGGCAATTGGCCGAGGTCGGCGCGAAACACGTTCAGCATCAGCCCTCGGGATTCGGCCCAAATGGCGATGGCACCGGGACCTTCGGCGGGGTGGTGCTGGATCAGGTTCAACGTGGGCATCACGCTACTCTCGATGGGACGCAAGGGCGCTCAATGTGCCGTAAAACATCCGGCACCGCCAGTCGGTACATTCCGTCGGATGAATCCGGAAAACCTGTAGGTCTGGTCTGAAAACGCGGCTTGTCTGACGGACTTTGCACCGTCATGGCGCGTTCACCCCAACACCTCCAGTCTGGCGCCACTTTTCTATAAATATTTGTCGCCTCGGCGTAATTTGCCCTCCTGTAGCCGCTCTAGACTGCCGGCCACTTCGGTTCCCACT
Source organism: Pseudomonas sp. P1_F7 (assembly GCF_056405655.1). Classification (NCBI taxonomy): domain Bacteria; kingdom Pseudomonadati; phylum Pseudomonadota; class Gammaproteobacteria; order Pseudomonadales; family Pseudomonadaceae; genus Pseudomonas; species Pseudomonas sp. P1_F7. Next base: position 43,106 of record NZ_JBFUBR010000008.1, on the reverse strand, counting down.
CACAAAGCGATGACCGAACGCTGCCAATCGAAGCTGCCAATAAAAGCCTCCGCACACAGGAGTTATAAATGAAGAAGCTAGTGATGTTCGGTGCCCTGGCACTGTCGATGTTGTCCCTGACCGCCGTGGCTGAAGACGCCAAGCCGATCCGCATCGGTATCGAAGCCGGCTACCCGCCATTCTCGATGAAGACCCCTGACGGCAAACTCACCGGTTTCGACGTGGACATCGGCGACGCGCTGTGCGAGCAGATGAAGGTCAAGTGCACCTGGGTCGAGCAGGAGTTCGACGGCCTGATCCCCGCGCTGAAGGTCAAGAAAATCGACGCCATCCTGTCGTCCATGACCATCACTGACGATCGCAAGAAGAACGTCGATTTCACCATCAAGTACTACCACACCCCGGCGCGCTTCGTGATGAAGGAAGGCAGCGACGTCAAAGACCCGCTGACCGAGCTCAAGGGCAAGAAAGTCGGTGTGCTGCGCGCCAGTACCCACGACCGCTTCGCCACTGAAGTGCTGCAACCGGCGGGGATTGTCCTGGTGCGCTACGGCTCCCAGCAGGAAGCCAACCTGGACATGGTCTCCGGTCGCATCGACGCGCTGCTGGCCGACTCGGTCAACCTGGACGACGGTTTCCTGAAAACCGACGCCGGTAAAGGTTTTGCCTTCGTCGGCCCTGAGTACAACGATCCGAAATACTTCGGTGGCGGCGCAGGCATTGCCGTGCGCAAGGGTGATAAAGAACTGGCGGACAAGTTCAACACCGCAATCACCGAAATCCGCGCCAACGGCAAGTACAAACAAGTGCAGGACAAGTACTTCAAGTTTGACGTTTACGGCGAGTAAGCGAGCGGGCTGAAAAAGTGGCAACCGTTGGCGCGGTTGCCATTTTTTTTGTGCAATCATTTTCAGCGCCCGCCGTACAGACATCAGGAGTTCTCCCATGCAACGCATCGACCACAAACTTCCCTGGAGCCACCTGGGCACCGAGCGCACCCTCAGCGTGTTTCGTTATGGCGCGGGCACGCGCAAGGTGTACATCCAGGCCAGCCTGCACGCCGACGAATTGCCGGGCATGCGCACGGCCTGGGAATTGAAAAAGCGCCTGACCGAACTTGAACAGCAAGGCCAATTGAACGGTGTGATCGAACTGGTGCCGGTGGCCAATCCCATTGGCCTCGACCAGCACTTGCAAGGCAGCCACTTGGGGCGTTTCGAACTCGGAAGCGGCAAGAACTTCAACCGCTCGTTCGTCGAACTCAGTGCGCCGGTGGCCGCCTTGATCGGTGATCGCCTGGGCACTGACGCCCAGGCCAACATCGCGCTGATTCGCCAGACCATGGGCCAGGTCCTCGACGGCTTGCCGGCAGCGCCATCGCAGCTGGAAGCCATGCACCGCCTGTTGCTGCGTCATGCCTGCGACGCCGACATCACCCTCGACCTGCATTGCGATTTCGACGCGGCCATCCACATCTACGCGTTGCCGCAGCACTGGCCGCAATGGCAATCCCTGGCGGCGCGCCTGAAGGCCGGCGTTGCGTTGTTGTGTGAAGACTCCGGCGGCAGCTCGTTCGATGAATCCTGTTCCTCGCCATGGTTGCGTCTGGCCAGGGCGTTCCCGGCGGCGGCGATTCCACCGGCCAACCTGGCAACCACCCTGGAGCTGGGCAGCATGGGCGACACCCGGGTCGACCAGGCCCAGGCCAATTGCGAGGCCATTCTCGGGTTCCTCGCCGAGCAGGGTTTGATCTCCGGCACCTGGCCGGCGGCACCGGCCGACTGCTGTGAAGGCATGCCATTCGAAGGCACCCAATACCTGTTCGCGCCGCATCACGGCGTGGTCAGTTTCCTGCGTGAGGCCGGAGAGTGGGTGGAGAAGGGTGATGCGCTGTTCGAGGTGGTCGACCCGTTGAACGACAAGGTCACCACCGTGCAGGCCGGCACCAGCGGCGTGCTGTTTGCCCTCGACCGTGGGCGCTACACCCAGCCAGGCAGCTGGCAGGCGAAAGTCGCCGGGCGCGAGCCGATTCGGGTGGGGAAGCATCGCGAGCAAGCTCGCTCCCACAGGGTATGCGAAATCCTTGTGGGAGCGAGCTTGCTCGCGATGACGGCATCAGCCACTCCTGAGATGTTCCTGCCTACTGACCAGTGTTAGGCTCTTCCCCGAATCCTGCATTCCGTGAAGGAAGACCCATGTTGAAGATTCTCGCGCTGCTCACGCTCTTGGTATCCACTGCCGTCCACGCCCAAGCCCCGCTGCAAACCGACTTGCCGCTCAAGTACCTGGAGCAGGCCAGCGCCGATTCGAACCATCAACCCCTGGTGATTTTCCTCCACGGTTACGGCAGTAACGAGCAGGACCTGTTCGGCATCAAGGATGACTTGCCCGCGTCCTACACCTACCTGTCGGTGCGGGCACCTTTGGTGATGGAGGCGGGCAGCTATCAGTGGTTTCGCAAGAAGGGCGAAGGGGCCTACAACGGCGAGACCGATGATCTGAAGTCCAGTGGCCAGTTGCTGCTGGACTTCGTCGCACAGGCCACGAAGAAATATCACACCGAACCCGAGAAGGTGTTCCTGGTCGGTTTCAGCCAGGGCGCGATCATGTCCTACGAAACAGGCCTGCGGCATCCCGAGGCGCTGGGCGGGATCGCTGCATTGAGCGGGCGGATTCTGCCGGTGCTCAAGTCCGAGCTCCAACCCGATGAAAAACGTCAGTCGCTGGCGATTTTCATCGGTCATGGCGAACAGGACAAACGCCTTCCCTACAGCGACGGCACCGAAGCCAACAGCCTGTTGCAGAGCGTGTCACTCGAACCGGAGTTTCACGGCTACCCCGGTGTCGGTCACAACATCAGCGCCGACGAGATACAGGACTTGAGCGCCTGGTTGCAGCGTCTCAACCCCTGAGCCTCATTTCCCGCTGACGATCTGTTTGATCAGGGTGTCGTGGGCCGCCATGTCGCCTGGGCGGGAAATCACCTGGATCACCGCCATGCGGGGGCCGGATGCGGCCATCAGCGTGGTGGTGAGGGTCATGCCACCGCCCTGCGTGGCGGTGCCGTCGACCTGGCGCAGGCCCAGCCCGGTTTTCCGGGTCAGGGCTTTCTCGCTGAGCTTGTTGTAGTCGGGCAGGGATTTGTGTTGCGCCGCATCGAAATCGGCCACGGTGCCGTCGAGGAACGCGCCGTCGTTGTCCTTGACGCTGATACCGTTGGGCAGGGTGTTTTCCGCGGCGATCACCACGGTCTTGGTGGTTTCATTGCTGTACAGGGTGCCACTGGCACCGTCCGGGCTGGCGGGCAGCGGGTTGGCGATGAAACCCTTGGGCAGGTTGAAGGTGAACTTGCCGCCGAGCATCGAGACTTTCTGGGCAGGTGCATCGCTGGAAGTGGCCTTGGCGGCCTGCGCATTCAAAGCCCCCAGGCCGGTAGCGGCTGCCAGCAGCAGGACAAGGGCTTTTTTACTCAACAATGACATCGGAATCTCCAGGGATGGGCGCGCGGTGGGGCGCGATCATCCCATGGAGGTTGTGATGGATTCCAGCGTGCTCTACCGAGCGGTCACTTGGGTGAGGTCGCTTTCCTGTGGCGAGGGGGCTCGCCACATTGATCACTCATTTCATCACCCTCGAAGGCTGGAACCGGCGGATTACGCCTGGTTTTGCGGGAACAGGTTGCGACGGGTTTCTTCGTCGAATTCGGCCTTGAGCACCAGTTTCTCTTTCAAACCGTGGGCGCGTTGGGCCGCCGGGCGGGCACTGATTTCATCGTACAGGCGCTTGACGTTCGGGTAGGCCGCCAGACCGCTCTCGCCGAGGATGTACGGCGCGTAGTTGGCCCAGCCCCACAAGGCCATGTCGGCGATGCTGTAGGTGTCGCCCGCCAGGTATTGATGTTGGGCCAGGCGCTCGTCGAGGATGCGGTAGTGACGTTCGACTTCCTTGAAGTAGCGGTTTTTCGCGTAAGGCAGATCTTCCGGTGCGTGGTGCAGGAAGTGCACGGCCTGGCCGGAGAACGGCGACAAGCCGGTGCCGATGAACATCAGCCACGACAGCATCTCGGCCTGGCTGGCAGCGGACGTCGGCACAAAGCGCTGATGTTTTTGCGCCAAGTGCAGCAGGATCGCCTGGGAGTCGAACACGGTGGCTTCGCCATCAACCAGTGCAGGCACCTTGGCGTTCGGGTTGATCGCCAAAAAGGTTGATTGGTGTTGCTCGCCCTTGAAGGTGTCGACGCCGATCAACTCGTAAGGCGTTTGCAGCTCTTCGAGCAACAGGGCAACTTTCATCGGGTTCGGCGAAGGGTGGAAAAAGAATTTCATGCTGTAGGCCTCAGTCGGGTAGGGGTTGGAACTGAGGCTGATGTTGAAGCAAACCCGTTCGATTGACGTGCGAGGTTTTTGTTCTACTCGTGCGAAATTATCGAATGGGTTGCTGGCGCTTTGACGGTTCCTTCAGCGCGTTGGGGCCAGCCGGCCGCGCCAGCAGACGCTTGGTCACGCCCAGCATGGCCACCGACACCGCGACGCCCAGCACAAAAGCGTTCATTCCCATCGTCGGCAGTGCCAGCGCCAACACCAGGCAGAAGGCGGCGAACGAATACATGCCGGTGGCGGTGGCGCGCAGCAGCGCGGCGGTAAAGGCCGGGCCACGGGTTTGCTGGGAGAACACCGCCATTACGCTGCCCAATACCGGGAACACCGCCAGCAGACCGCTCCAGCGGTCGCCGACGGTGCTGGCCAGCAGCGTCACGACCAACGTGAGCAATGCGCCGGCCAGCATGCGCAGCAGGAGCTTGTCGGATTTCGGCGCCGGGCCGCTGAGCACCGGTTGCACGGCGGGGAACAGGTATGGTGCGGCGAGCAGCGCGGTGGCGGCGGCGCACACTGAAAACACCAGGGATGCCGGGATCAGCGACAGGACAACCGCCACCAGCGCCCAGACCGACAGCGAGATCAGCAACGCCAGCGGCCATCCGGCCCGTTGTGCGACCTGAGCGTAGGTCACGCAAAACGCAATCATCGCGAACATCGCCGACAGCGCGGCGGTGGCCGAATGCGCGGCGAACGCCGGGCCTTGTTCAAGGGCGAGGAACAACAGGATCGGCCCGACCACCACCGGCAATCCCGACAACCAACCGGCCACGCTCGGCCCCCAGCGTTTGCCAGCCAGGGAAATCAGCAGCAGGAAGCCTGGAATCACCAGCAGTTTAAGGATCAACACGCGCACGTCTCCGACCTGAGTGAGGTAGCAACGGTAACATTGCATCGGATAGATTTCTTTATGTGCATGTGCATTTTGTATACAAAAATAGAGCCATTTTTGGAAATTGTACGAAAGGGTCTATCGCGCATACGTTTTGTTTGGGAATCCCGCAATGAGGCCAACCGCCATGAACCGCCAACGATCACCGCTGCGCCATGGCCTGTGGCTGCTTGTCTTGCTGAGCTGCCAGGCCCTGGCCAATTGGCAGGATTCGCTGCCCGGAGCGCAAATCCTCGGCAGCGGCGAGTTTCGCAAGTACGGTTTCGATGTCTACAGCGCACGGCTGTGGAGTACCTCGCGGCCCTTGGCGGGCGACCAGCCGTTTGCCCTGGAGCTGATCTATCAGCGCAGCATTTCCCGTGATGACCTGGTGAACGCCAGCGTCAGGGAAATCAAGCGACTCGCCGGCACCTCGATCAGTGCCGAGCAACTGGCCTCCTGGCAGACGCAGATGCAACAGTCGTTCGTCGATGTGCAGGCCGGCACGCGGCTGACCGGTGTGTATCTGCCGGGGCAGGGCGCGCGGTTTTTTCTCGGCCAGCAGTTGCTGCGTGAAGTGAAGGACCTGCAATTCGCCCAGGCGTTTTTTGCCATCTGGCTCGATCCGCGCACCAACAACCCTGAGTTGCGCCAGCAGTTGCTGGGCATGGCCCCGTAGACTTTGCGATGAACGATAACGCGGTCTACCTGAAAAAACGCAGGCAAAAAAGAACCCGGTGCGACTTGCATCGCACCGGGTGTTTTTCCAGACGGTCGCGGATCTTCGTGGGTCCCCGCGCCCTCTGTTGAACGCTGTGGGCTTACGCCCGCTCGAGCGCCAGTGCCACGCCCTGACCACCACCGATACACAGGGTGGCGAGGCCTTTTTTGGCGTCACGCTTGAGCATTTCATGCAGCAGGGTCACCAGCACGCGGCAACCCGAGGCACCGATCGGGTGACCCAGGGCAATGGCGCCGCCATTGACGTTGACCTTGTTCAAGTCCCATTCCAGGTCCTTGGCCACGGCCAGCGATTGCGCGGCGAAGGCTTCGTTGGCTTCGATCAGGTCCAGTTGGTCGATGTTCCAGCCGGCCTTGCCCAGGCAACGGCGGGTGGCCGACACCGGGCCGATGCCCATGATTGCCGGGTCGACGCCTGCGTTGGCGTAGGCGGCGATTTTCGCCAGTACCGGCAGGCCGAGGGCCTTGGCCTTTTCAGCGCTCATCAGGATCACAGCCGCGGCACCGTCGTTCAGCGATGAGGCGTTGCCAGCGGTCACCGAACCGTCCTTCTTGAAGGCTGGCTTGAGTTTGCCCAGGGATTCGGCGGTGGTGCCGGCCCGTGGCTGCTCGTCGGTGGCGAAGGACAGCGGATCGCCCTTGCGCTGCGGGATCAGGATCGGGGTGATTTCATCGACGAAGCGCCCGGCTTCGATGGCGGCCACGGCTTTCTGCTGCGAGGCGGCGGCGAACGCGTCCTGCTGCTCGCGGCTCAGGCTGTACTTCTCGGCCAGATTCTCGGCGGTGATGCCCATGTGGAAATCGTTGAACGCATCCCACAGGCCATCGCTGATCATGGTGTCGACGATTTGCGCGTGGCCCATGCGCAGGCCGGTGCGGGCACCGGGCATGACGTAGTTGGCCAGGCTCATGTTTTCCTGGCCGCCGGCGATGATCACCTCGGCATCGCCGCAGCGAATCGCCTGGGCGCCCAGGTGCAGGGCCTTGAGACCGGAGCCGCAGACCTTGTTCAGGGTCATGGCCGGCACCGAGAACGGCAGGCCGGCCTTGACCGCGGCCTGGCGCGCAGGGTTTTGCCCGGTGCCGGCGGTCAGCACCTGGCCCATGATCACTTCATCGACTTCTGCGGGGTTCAGGCCGGTTTGCGCCAGCAACTGGCGGATCACCGCAGCGCCCAGGTCCACCGCGGACACATTGGCCAGGGATCCCTGGAAGCTGCCGATCGCGGTGCGCGTGGCGGCAACAATGACGACTTCTTGCATGGAATGATTCCTCACTGGGCAGCGAACTGCATTTCCGGCACGTGGTCCGGCACGATCAGTTTACCGGCAGTCTTGGCGACGATCTCCTCGACGCTGACACCCGGTGCACGCTCTTTCAAAATGAACGCGCCGTTTTCGATTTCCAGGTAGGCCAGGTCAGTCAGCACGCGCTTGATGCACCCGGCGCCGGTCAGCGGCAGGCTGCATTGGGACAACAGCTTGGATTCACCATCCTTGGACGCGTGGGTCATGATGACGATGATGTTGTCTGCGCCGGCGACCAGGTCCATCGCGCCGCCCATGCCCTTGACCAGTTTGCCGGGGATCATCCACGAGGCGATGTTGCCTTGCACGTCCACCTCAAAGGCGCCCAGTACGGTCAGGTCGACATGACCACCGCGGATCATCGCGAAGGACTCGGCCGAGGAAAAAATCGAAGCACCGATACGTGCGGTCACCGTTTGTTTGCCGGCGTTGATCATGTCGGCATCGATGGTTTCTTCAGTAGGAAACGGACCCATGCCCAGCAGGCCGTTTTCCGACTGCAGCATGACTTCCATGCCTTCAGGGATGTAGTTGGCGACCAGGGTCGGGATGCCGATGCCCAGGTTCACGTAGAAGCCGTCCTGCATTTCGCGGGCGACGCGTTGAGCCATTTGTTCGCGGGAAAGTGCCATTGTTGTTATTCCTTCATTCGGTCCGGGGGCAGGGGATCACTTACGCACGGTGCGCTGTTCGATGCGCTTCTCGAACGTGCCGCAGATGATCCGGTCGACGTAGATGCCAGGGGTGTGGATCTGCGCCGGGTCCAGCTCGCCGGGTTCGACGATTTCTTCGACTTCGACCACGGTGATCTTGCCGGCGGTGGCCGCCAGCGGGTTGAAGTTCTGGGCGGTGTGGCGATAGATCACGTTACCGAAATGGTCGGCTTTCCAGCCTTTGACGATGGCGAAGTCGCCGGTGATGGATTCTTCCATCAGGTACTTGCGGCCATGGAATTCGCGGACTTCCTTGCCGTCGGCGACAGGCGTGCCAACCCCGGTGGCGGTGAAGAAGGCCGGGATGCCGGCGCCGCCTGCGCGCATTTTTTCGGCGAGGGTGCCTTGCGGGGTCAGGGTGACCTCGATTTCGCCCTTCAGCAGTTGCTCTTCGAACAGCTTGTTTTCGCCGACGTAGGACGCCACCACTTTGCTGATCTGGCGGTCGGTCAGCAGTACGCCGAGGCCGAAACCGTCGACGCCGCAGTTGTTGGAAACCACGGTGAGATCGCGGGTGCCCTTGCGTTTGATCTCGTTGATCAGGTTTTCCGGGATCCCGCACAGGCCGAAGCCGCCGGCGATCACGGTCATGCCGTCTTCAAGACCTGCCAGAGCTTCCTCGTAGGAACTCACACGCTTGTCGAAACCTGCCATATGCACCTCTTTTATTCTTTGTGGGCGGCTGGCTAGCCGAATGGGATGGAGTGTCTCGCTGGAGTATTCATTTGTTAAGTTGTTTTTTAGAGCGGATTGATTGATAAAGCTCAATAATGTGCTGCCCCGTCCTTTTCAGCTTAGAACCTGTAGCTTACAACTGGAGCCTTGCCCCATGACCGTCAAGCAGATCCGCGCCTTTCTGGCTGTGGCCCAGAGCCTGAGCTTTGCCGTGGCCTGCGAGCGCCTGCACCTGTCGCAATCGGCCCTGAGCCTGACCATCAAGGCGCTGGAGGAAGGCCTGGGCGGGCGCCTGTTCACCCGCACCACGCGTAACGTGGCGCTCACCGCCGAAGGCGAATCCCTGGTGCCGCTGGCGCGCCGGCTGATCGCCGACTGGGACAATGCCGAGGATGAGTTGCGCCAGCGCTTCACCCTGCAACGCGGTCGCGTGACTCTGGCGGCGATGCCGTCGTTCGCCGGCAACCTGCTGCCGCCGATCCTCAAGACCTTCCGCGCCCGTTATCCGAACGTCAACGTGACGGTCAATGACGTGATCAACGAGCAAGTGCTGGAAATGGTCCGTGACCGCCAGGTGGAGCTGGGGGTGGCGTTCGAGCCGACCCAGAGTTCGTCGCTGCAATTCACGCCGCTGTACATCGACCGTTTCGTCGCGGTGGTGCCCCTGGATTCGGCGCTGGCCGAACTCGATGACATCGACTGGCAGACCTTGCTCAAGGAGCCGTTCATTACCTTGCAGCGTCCGTCGACGGTGCGGGTGATGCTGGAAGAGCACTTGCAGGCCCGCGGCATGAAGCTGCCGGTGGAGTTTGAAAGCCATCAACTGGCGACAGTCGGGCGCATGGTCGCCAGTGGCCTGGGCGTCAGCGCGGTGCCGGCCTTGTGTGCCGGGCAGATGCGGGAGCTGGGCGCGCGTTGCATCACTTTGCGTGACCCGGTGGTGGAGCGGGCGCTCGGGGTGTTGACTTTGCCTGGGGGAGAGCTGTCGGCGGCGGCGCAGGCGTTGTTTGATGTGCTGAAGGAGGAAAACCTTGGGCAGCGATTTTCTTGAATGTGCGCCGGACCCTGTGGGAGCGAGCTTGCTCGCGATGGCGGTGGATCAGTCAGTAGATGTGTTGGATGTGCTGCCCTCATCGCGAGCAGGCTCGCTCCCACAGGGGGCTGGTTTCGTCAGTTGCCAAGTAGCTTCGCCAATATTGGCAACAACCGCTCGCACGCCCCCTCAATCTTCAAATCCAGAATCTCATCCGCCCGGGTCTTGCCCAGGTTGATCGCGATCAGCGGCTTGCCCTGATCCACCACCGCCCGGCACAGGCGAAACGCCGAATAGGCCATCAACGACGAGCCGACCACCAACAGCCCGGCAGCCTGTTCGACGGCCGCCATGGCCTTGGCCGCCGTGGCCTGCGCGACGTTCTCACCAAAAAACACCACATCCGGCTTCATCCGTTCCCCGGCGCAATGCGGGCAGCGCGGGACCTGGAAGCGTGCCTCGAAGGCCGGGTCGAGCAAGGTGTCGCCGTCCGGCGCCTGCATCGCGTCGACGCCGGCCAGGTACGGGTTCTGTGTTTCCATCAAGCGCTGGATCGAATCGCGCTCGCTGCGCTGGCCGCAATCCAGGCATAACACCCGGTGCAAACTGCCGTGGAGTTCGATCACGTCACGGCTGCCGGCCTGGTCGTGCAGGGTGTCGACGTTCTGGGTGATCAACCCGCTGATCTGTCGCGTGCCTTGCAAACGGGCCAGGGTGTCGTGGGCCACGTTCGGCTGTGCCAGACGCACCCTCGGCCAGCCGAGCATCGCCCGCGCCCAATAGCGCCGCCGGGACTCAGGGGCGGAGAGAAACTCCTGGTACATCATCGGCTGTCGGCCCCGGCGCACGCCCTGGTTGTCGCGATAGTCCGGGATGCCCGAGGGCGTGCTGATACCGGCACCGGTCAGCACGGCAAACGGCGCGTCGGCCATGAACTGATGGAGGCGATCGAGTTGGTCACGGGTCTGGCGATCGAGCATGCCGGGAAACCTGTAGGAGCGAGCCTGCTCGCGATGGAGTGTCAGTCGACATCAATATAGCTGACACACCATCGTCGGATCGCCGCCCGGACCAAGCTCGCTCCTACAGAGATGGCGGCGGGGATTATTTACGTGCCTCCAGGATCAGGTTGAACGGCGTTTCAGTCGCCCGGCGGAATTGAGTGAAACCCGCTTCGGTGAATACCTTGCGCAACCGCGTTTCACCGGCCTGGGCACCCAGGCCGAGGCCGACTTCCTGGGACAGCGAGTTGGGCGTGCAAATAAAGGTCGACGCCGCGTAGAACAGGCGACCTACCGGGTTGACGTTGTCGTCGAGCAAGTCGTTGGCGTAGGGCTCGACCAGCAGCACGGTGCCGTCGTCTTTCAATGATTCATAAGCATGTTTGGCCGCGCCTACCGGGTCGCCCATGTCGTGCAGACAGTCGAAGTAGCAGATCAGGTCGTAGTCGTTGCCGGGGTAGCTTTTGGCCGTGCCCTGGAAGAACCGGGCCCGATCGGACACACCACCTTCTTCGGCCCGTTGCGTGGCGACGGTAACGGAGGGCGCGTGGTAGTCGAAACCGACGAAGCGCGAATCCGGATACGCCTGGGCCATGATCACCGTCGAGGCGCCATGACCGCAGCCGATGTCCGCCACTTTGGCCCCGGCTTCCAGTTTGGCCACGACGCCGTCGAGGGCCGGCAACCATTCGGCGACCAAATGGGCTTTGTAGCCTGGGCGAAAGAAGCGTTCAGTACCGCTGAACATGCACGGATGGTGATCGCCCCAGGGCAGGGCGCCGTCGCCGCGCATGGCTTTGACCAGCTTGTCCTTGTCGTGGAAAAACGACGCGACCACGCTGATCCCGCCCGCCACATAAACCGGTGAGTCTTCGTTTGCCAAGGCCATGGCTTGCTCTTCGGGCAGGCTGAACTGGCCGTCACGGTGTTCCATATAGCCGGAGGCGGCGTGGGCGCTGAGCCATTCGCGCAGCAGGCGGGTGTTGCAGCCGGTTTTCTCGGCGAGGATTTCGGGGGTGATTGGCTGACTGTCGGCCATCGCCCGGTACAGGCCGAGCTCTTCACCGAGGATCACGTTGGCGAGCATCGCCGCACCGCCCATGTCATTTACCAGTTTGCCCATGAAATCGTTGAGTCTGGCCTCGTCCATCATGTGTGCTCCTTCAGCAGGATCACGGTCCAGGGGCATTGTCTGGCGAGGTGTTCGCCGCTGGGCGGTGGTCGTGGGAATGTGCAGGGCACCAAGCGGGTCCTGCGTGCATTTAGTTTAGCTGGCAGGCCATACAGCGCCGCCTTGAGTGACGAAAGCTACATTTCCCCGACTGACACTGGATTCTGTGGGAGCGATGTATCTCACTGTATCTAACCCGCCTTCCGATACAGTCCCGCGCAACTCCAGGCCCCAGCCGAACACAGACCCGATACAAACCTGCGATGAACTGTGAAGGTCGTTTTGGCACCGTTAAACCGTGGCGGCCAAGACTCTTTCCCTGGCCGTCGCAACCGGCGGCCGTACGCTCCTGACTCTGTTCCGCGCCTGATGCGGTCAAGGGGACTTCCATGACAACGCTTGTGTCTCAACCCGATCCCAACGTCACACCCGTGGATCGCCTGCGGGTCGATCACTACACCAACGGCATCATCGGTCCGAGCCAGCCGATGCTCGGGCCATTGGCCGACGGCGGCACGCTGATCACCGGTACGCCACCGGGCTGTTGGGGACCGATGATTACGCCCGCCTTCGAGGGCGGGCATGAAGTGACGCAACCGGTGGCGATCGCCGGTGCGCAAATCGGTGATGCGGTGGCCATCAAAATCAAAAGCATGCGTGTGACGTCGTTAGCGACTTCATCCGGGGTCATGAGCTTTGTTGAGGGGCGGTACAACGGCGATCCGTTCGTCTCGAAATTTTGCTCCACGTGCGGCACCGATCATCCCGCCAGCCATGTCGACGGCATCGGTGCCGAGGCCATTCGCTGTAACCACTGTGGTGCCGAGGTCAGCGCGTTTCGTTTCAGCCACGGTTATGTGATTGTGTTCGATGCGCAGAACCAGGTCAGCCTGACGGTCAACCAGGACGTCGCCAATCGGCTGGCAGGTAACGCATCAGAGATGTCGGCGTTGCCGGAATTCGCTGCCCAGCATTCGATCCTGTCCCTGGCCCGTGCCGATATTCCTGGCGTTGCTGCGCATATGCGGCCGTTTCTCGGCAACATCGGCACCCTGCCATCCCGGGACTTGCCCGACTCCCACAACTGCGCCGACTTCGGCCAGTACCTGATCAATGCACCGCACCGTTTCGGCATGACCCGCGAAGAACTGCACGCGGCGAAAACCGACGGCCACATGGACACCAACTCGATCCGCGAAGGCTGCGTACTGATTTGCCCGGTTAAAGTGCCCGGTGCCGGGGTGTACATGGGCGACATGCATGCGCAGCAGGGCAACGGCGAAATCGCCGGGCATGCCACCGATTGTTCCGGGGAAACCGAAGTGGTGGTGCAGGTGGTGAAGAACCTGACACTGGAGGGGCCGATCCTGTTGCAAAATCTCGATGACCTGCCGCCGATGGCCCGGCCAATGGACGCCGAACAATGGGAAAGAGTCCGTGAGCTGGGCGAGCGCTGGGGCCAGCACGAGATCGAACAGAGCGGCCCGATCACCTTCATAGGCAGCGGCGAGAACCTCAATCTCGCGGTGGAAAGCGGTCTGCAACGCGCCGCTTCCGTCACCGGCCTGCCTTATGACGAAGTCCTCAACCGCGCCACCATCACCGGATCGATCGACATCAGTCGCCTGCCGGGCACCGTGCGTGTGACGTTCCTGTGCCCGATGAATGTGCTCGATCGCATGGGCATCGGCCATCTGGTGCGTGAGAAATACGACCTGGCCTGACAGCCAATGGCGGGTCTGTACCACAGTGTGTATGGACTTGCTGGCGATACACACGCTGGCATTTTCCGGCACAAGTGAACACAGGCCCGATACACCGCTTCGATTAACTATGTCTGACGGCGGGCATCCATTCGGCGCCCGCGCCCCCAGACACCGTTTGAGATCGACATCATGCAAACCCCCGTCACTCCTGTAACGAAGGCCAGCGTCGGCCTTGGCCTGCGCCGCGGTTTAATGAAAGACCTCCAGGCCGCACCGGCAGGCGATTTCGACTTTCTGGAAGTCGCCCCGGAAAACTGGATCGGCATCGGCGGCGCCCATGGTGCGGCATTGCGGGCACTGGCCGAGCGCTATCCGTTGTCCTGTCACGGCCTGTCCCTGTCCCTGGGCGGGCCCTCGCCGCTGGACGTCGGGTTTTTGCAGGAAGTCCGGGGGTTTCTCGATCACTACAAGGTGCCGCTGTACAGCGAGCATTTGAGCTATTGCAGCGATGACGGTCACCTGTACGACCTGTTGCCGCTGCCGTTTACCGAAGAAGCGGTGCACCACGTCGCGGCGCGTATCCGTCAGGCCCAGGACATCCTCGGCCGACGTCTGGCGGTGGAAAACGTTTCCTATTACGCCGCGCCCCAGCAGGACATGGACGAGGTGACGTTCACCAATGCGGTGTTGCGCGAGGCCGATTGCGACCTGTTGCTGGACGTCAACAATGTCTACGTCAATTCGATCAATCACGGCTTCGATCCGCAGGCGTTTCTGGCAGGCATCGATGCGGGCCGGGTGGTGGCGATGCACATTGCCGGGCATTTCGATGAATCCGACACCTTGAAAATCGACACCCATGGCGCTTCGGTGAAACCGGCGGTGTGGTCGTTGCTGGCCCAGGCTTATGCCAGGTTTGATGCGCAACCGACCTTGCTGGAACGCGATTTCAATTTTCCGGCATTCGCTGAACTGGTGGCGGAATTGCAGACCATTCGCCGCCTGCAACAGGAGGTTTGAACCGTGAGCAAGCAATTGTTGCATCAACAGCAAAGCAGCATGGGCCAGTACCTGCGTGATCCCGAGCATTGTGTGCCTCCCGCGGAAATGGACCCGGCGCGGGCTCAGGTTTACCGCGATCTGGTGTTCGCCAACCTGTCTTCGCTGCTCAGTGGCACCTTTCCGGTGTTGGTGAGGATTCTTGGGGATGAGGATTGGCGTTCGCTGGTACGGATTTTTCTGCGGGACTACCGCGCCCGCACGCCGAAATTTGGTGAGATTGCTCAGGAGTTTGTCGAGTTTCTCGCGGCCGAGCCTCGGGCGTTGAGCGATGGGCCGTGGCCGCCGTTCATGGTGGAGTTGGCGCATTACGAGTGGGTGGAAATGGCGCTGCAACAGTCTGATGCCGAGCCCTTGGTTGGTGGTGATGCGACGTTGCTGGCGGATCGGCCCTTGCAGGTGTCGCCGCTGGCCTGGCCGTTGGCTTATGCATGGCCGGTGCAATTGCTGGGGCCGGATTACCAGCCGGATGCTTTACCTGATCAGCCGACGTTGTTGCTGGTGCGTCGCGCCGAGGACTGGAGCGTGAAGTTTTCCGGATTGAGTCCGTTGGCGTGGCGGTTGTTGCAACGAATTGGCGAGTTTCCCGGGCTGACCGGGCTTGCGCAGTTGCAGGGGTTGGCGGTGGAGGCGGGGGCGGTGGGGGCTTTGGAGTTTCTGGAGGGTGGGTTGGCGTTGTTGCGGCAGATGCATGAGGAGGGGGTTGTTGGGGTTGTTTGATCTTCTTTGACCTTGGCGGCCTTTGGGCCGACCAGGTTTCTGGGTGGTCGAGTACATATCCGTTTCTTCGGTAACGGCGGCTTATGGTTTCGCCCTTACGGCGAGTCCCTTTGGCAAACGCCCCAAAGGAACCAAAAGTCTCGCCCCGAACGTCCGGCCCCTCGCTTAGGCTCGGGGTTCCTTCGCTCCGGTATTCATCCGGGGGCATTGCCCTCCGGTCGGCTTCGCTTCGACCTACATGCAATGTGTTCGACTGCGTCGAACGGCGCTACGCGCCAATCCCCGGATGAACACCTCCACTCAGCCTCCCGAGGGGGCGGGTGGATCAAGATCAAAAGCTGCAGGCGAGCTAACGCTCGGCCTGATGAGTGGTGAAGAGCGAGGGTGTACGCCGCTCTGCCTTTGCTCTTCTGTGGGAGCGAGCTTGCTCGCGATGGCGGCCTGCCAGCCGACCAATTTCTTTCGAATGTACCCAGCCCAACTGTAGGAGCGAGCCTGCTCGCGAWRGCGKCCTACCGGCCGGCCTGATTCTTTGGTCCGTACGCACTTCAAAACTGTGGGAGCGAGCTTGCTCGCGATGGTGGCCTGCCAGCCGACCAATTTCTTTCGAATGTACCCAGCCCAACTGTAGGAGCGAGCCTGCTCGCGATAGCGTCCTGCCAGTCGACCAGGTACCTCACAGACGGACGAACCCCGCGAACAGGCCGGCCGGTAGGCCGCCTCGGTTGCTGTTGCGGTACACGCCCCCTCGTGAGGCCGAACGTGGCAAGAGCCCTTGGTTACTTGGGGCTTTTCCAAGTGACCCGCTGTAAGAGCGGAACCCTAAGCGGCCGTGACCGCAGAAATGGATATGTACACCCGTAAAAATCCATGCCGCCTGACACAAAGCCATCGCGAGCAAGCTCGCTCCCACAGGGATCTTCAGTGGCCACAATTCCCGAGTAAACCCGGGAACCCGAACCGAAAACATCTACACCGGTAATCGCAACTCCGCACACAGCCCGCCACCCTCTCGATTGCTCAAGGTCAACGCCCCGCCAATCGCAATCGCCAGTTGCTGGGCAATCGCCAGCCCCAGCCCGGTGCCGCCGGTGCTGCGGTTGCGGGAGTTTTCCACGCGGTAGAACGGCTCCATCACTTGCTTGAGTTCCTCCTCGGCGATCCCCGGACCACGGTCGAGGATCCTGATCGACAGGTTGCCATCGGCCTGCTTTTCCACTCGCAATTCGGCAGCCCCGGCAAACTTCAACGCGTTGTCCGTCAGGTTGACCAGCACCCGGCGCAGGGCGTGTGGGCGGGTGTCGATGACGGCGGCACTCTTGCCGGTGAGTTGAACGTCCTTGCCCATGTCCTGGTAGTCGAACACCAGGCTGTCGAGGAACGAGTCGAGGTCGGTTCGGCGGCTTTCTTCGGTGGCGCCGTGGATGCTGCGGGCGTAGGCCACGCCTTCGCGGACCAGGTGTTCCATCTCGCCCAGGTCGTTCCACAGTTTGTCTTTTTCGCTGGAGTCGTCCATGAACTCGGCGCGCAGTTTCATGCGGGTGATCGGGGTTTGCAGGTCGTGGGAGATCGCCGCGAGCAGCTGCATGCGTTCCTTCAGATAGGCCGCGATGCGTGCCTGCATCGAGTTGAAGGCCTTGGCGGCGTGGGCGACTTCGGTCGGGCCTTTTTCGTCCAGGAGCACGGGATGGGCATTGGGGTCCAGGTTCTCCACGGCGTCGGCAAGGCGGGTGAGGGGGCGGATGGCGATTCTGACCGCCAGCCAGGAGCAGGCAAGCATCAGCGCCAGTTGCCCGAGCAATACGATGGGTAGCCAGGGCGACAACGGGACCATTGTCGGACGGACGTCGATGGTCAGCGGGCTGTCATCCGCCAGGTTCAAGTGCACTTGAAAATGTTTTTTCGGCCCGGGGATGTCGGTAAAGGTCATCGGGTAATCGTGACCGATGGCGTCTTTGATCGAGGCGATGGCAATGGGCGCATCGGGCATGTCAGTGCGTATGGGCGTGCCCGGCGAACCCTCATTGAGCATGTAACTGTAATTGCGCCGCTCGAGTTGTTTGAGCCAACCGGCTCGCTCGTCGGCGGGCAAGCGGTCGAGGATGGCAACGGACGTGGAAACGTCGGTTTCCAGGTTGCCGAGCATGGTGTTTTTCGAGGATTCGTAGCGTTCGTAGTACTGCGCACCGAAGGACAATGCCTGGGCGAGGATCAGGCCGATCAGGAAAATCAGCGACAGCCGCGAGGCCAGGGTCCGCGGCCAATGCAGCGCCTGCGTCATGATTGATCGCCCAGGATTTCCACCGGCAGGGAAAACACATAGCCTTCGCTGCGCACGGTCTTGATGTAGGCCGGTTCGCGGGCGTCGTCGAGCAAGCGCTGGCGCAGGCGACTGACCAGCAGATCGATGGAACGGTCGAACAGGTCGGCGTCGCGGCCCTGGGTCAGGTTGAGCAATTGATCGCGGTTGAGCACTCGTTGTGGATGGTCGAGAAACACCCGCAGCAATCGATATTCGGCACCGCTCAGGGCCACCATGGTGCCGTCTTCATCGAGCAGGTGACGGGCCGAGGTGTCCAGGCGCCAGCGGCCGAAGGCCAGCAGGCGGCTGGCTTCGGTCACCACCAGGTTCGGCGGCAGCATGCGGGTGCGTCGCAGCACCGCGTTGATCCGCGCCAGCAGTTCACGGGCAGCGAACGGCTTGACCAGATAGTCGTCGGCGCCCATTTCCAGGCCGAGGATGCGATCGGTTTCATCGTTGCGGGCGGTGAGCATCAGCACCGGCGTGGCCTTGTGTTTGCCGGCGCGCAATTCGCGGCAGAGCACCAGGCCATCGTCCCCCGGCATCATGATGTCCAGCACGATCAAATCCACCGGGGTGGTTTCCAGGAAAGCGCGCATCTGCCGTCCATCCGCCACGACCGTGGTGCGCAGGCCGTTCTTCTTCAGGTAGTTGCCAACCAGTTCGCGGATTTCGCGGTCATCGTCAACGATGAGGATGTGATCAACGTGATCCATTGGGCCAAACCTCTGATAAATGGGGAATGCCACACAGTCTATCGAGCCTGGGCGGGGTCGCCTGCCGCCCTTTGTATTGCAGTGTATCTGGCTTGCCTGTGGATACACACGAAAGCAAAAAAGCCGATTTTCAGCGGTTTTGTATTGCTCTGTATCTGCGCCCGGCTCTGATACGTACCGATTGATTCGCGCCGATTCCCGACACAGACGAGATACCTCGCAGGCTTTTAATAGGTTCCATCGAGGCAAACCAGACTGCCTCGGCCCAACGAACCAACGACCTGTTGAAACCTTGAGGAGTCCGCCATGAACACCAAAGCCATCTACACCGCTTGCCTGTTTGCCGCCCTGAACATCTGCACCTTGTCGGCCCGTGCCGAAGCCGATGTCGCGCCTAAAACCTACACCTACGGCAGCCAACTTGACATCAGGAAAGTGGTGTCGCTGACCGAGGCCGCTACGCCTTCCTGCGGCGTGGTGAATGCACGGCTGACCTACCTCGACTCCCAGTCCAGAACCCAGGTGCTGGATTACAGCAAGTTCGCCGACAACTGCAACTCGGAAAACTGAGTGTTGCGATCAACCACCGCTCAATCCATTTGAAACAGGAAGGACATCATGAACAACGTTTCCCGCATTTTGACCGCCATCGCCTTTTCCGTCGCCGGTGCGGCAGCCCATGCCAACGCCGCTGTCGAGCAAAGTGCCTGCGCCAGCAACACCTGCTTCCAGCTCACGCCGGTGGCAGAGAAGGGCACCCAGGGATTCCTTGCACAGGACGGTTCCAGCCGTACGCCGCAAGGTCAGATGCTCGCCGAGAACGGTTCCAGCCGCACGCCTCAGGGGCAGTTACTGGATGAGCAGACGGCTTGAGAACCCCCCAATCCACTGTGGGAGCGAGCTTGCTCGCGATAGCGATGGTTCAGTCAACGATGTGCCGCCTGACCCGACGCCATCGCGAGCAGGCTCGCTCCCACATTGGCCAATGTGTCGCCCTCTAATGTTTATCAGGTGATCCCATGTTACTCATCGCTTTCCTGGGCGGCATATTGACCGTCCTCAGCCCGTGCATCCTGCCGGTCGTGCCATTCCTGTTCGCCGGGGCTGACCGCACACGCTCCTCGATCCTGCTCACCCTCGGCGGCATGGTCCTGACCTTTGCCCTGGTCTCCAGCCTGGCCGTGGTCAGCACTGAGTGGGTGATCCAGGCCAGCAACACCGGCCGCCACGTCGCGCTGGTGGTGATGGTGCTGTTCGCCCTGTCGCTGATCTCCGCCCGGGTCGGTGACTGGCTGGCGCGGCCTTTCGTGCTGCTGGGCAATCGCATCGACCCGAACTCGCGCAAGATGTCCGGGCCGCTGGCGTCGATCATGATCGGTGTCGCCACCGGGCTGCTCTGGGCACCCTGCGCCGGGCCGATCCTCGGGGTGATTCTCACCAGCGCGATGCTGCAGGGCGCGAACGCCGGCACCAGTCTGTTGTTGGTGGCCTATGGCGCGGGCAGTGCGCTGTCCCTGGGCACCTTGATCTTTGCCGGTTGCGGCCTGGTCAATCGCTTGAAACCGTCGATTCCGGTTACTGGCTGGTTGCGTCGTGGCGCCGGGGTTGCGGTGCTGGCCGGTGCGGCAGTGATTGCAACCGGGGCCAATGACCTGTTGCTGGCCAATACCTCATCGGAAGGTGTCAGCAGTGTGGAGAAAGGCGTGCTGGAGGCCGTGCCGAAAGTCGTCGATTACCTGGTCAGCAAGGTCAAGGCCGACAGCACCATGGGCGATGCTCAGGGCGCCATGCCGTCGCTGTCCGGCGCAGTGGAATGGCTCAACTCGCCAGCCCTGAGCAACGAGGCCCTGAAAGGCAAAGTGGTGCTGGTGGACTTCTGGACCTTCGACTGCATCAACTGCAAGCACACCCTGCCGTACGTGAAGGACTGGGCGAAGAAGTATGAAAAGGACGGGCTGGTGGTGATCGGCGTGCACACGCCTGAATACGGCTTTGAACGCATCATCGACAACGTCAGGACCAAAGTGAAGGAATACGGCATCACCTACCCGGTGGCGATCGATAACAACTACGCGATCTGGCGCAACTTCGACAACCAGTACTGGCCGGCGCACTACCTGATCGATGCCAAGGGCCAGGTGCGTTACACCCACTTCGGTGAAGGCAGCTACGACACGCAGGAACAAATGATTCAGCAGTTGCTGCAGGAGGCCAAGGCCAGCGCGCCAGCGGCGTGATCCGCTCGATCAATGGCTCACAGGTCCCGCGCCATGAGCCATTGATCTTTTTCCCATGCCTGAAAACGCTCTTGCACCACCCAGCCACGCTTGGCGTAATAAGCGCTCTGGTCCTGGGTGTGCAGGTAGATTCTCTTCTCGCCGCTGACTTTGGCTTGCGCGCAAATCCCTTCTATCAACTGCTCCGCCAGGCCCTTGCCGCGTGCCTCGGGGGTGATAAACACGCAAGCGAGCCAAGGTCCCAGATCCGGGCGATGGGCCAGGTCGGCCCTGGCCAGTGCCGCGCCACCCAGCAGTTCGTCGTGGTCGAGGGCGATCAGACATTTCCAGTCGCTGTTGTTCTGGCCTTCGGCGAACTCTCGTTGCCAGTCGGGCAGGGGCTGTCCGGCATATTCGTAGTGGAACTGCCGGTGGATCCACGAAGTGAATGTATTGCTGTGCTGCATATGTCGAGCAAGCCAGTCCAGGCGGGGTGCCATGTTGTGAGTCCTTTCAGAGGTTGGTCGCTGAGTAGCGAGAGTAGCGGGCCTGGGCGGTGCTGTCGCCCCCGCCGGTTCAGCGACTGCTCAAGTGATTCGAGGCGGCCTGACCGCGCCGCCACGCCGCCGGCGGCGCACCGTACTCGCGACGGAAGGCGCGGCTGAAGGCGGTATCGGTTTGGTAACCCACTTCTTCGGCGATGCGCGTCAATGAGCTATTGCTGCTGCGCAACAGGTTGGCGGCGAGCAACATCCGCCATTGCGTCAGGTACTGCATCGGCGACACCCCCACCAGTTGCTGGAAGCGTTCGGCCAACACCGATCTTGAGGTGCTGGCGGTGCGCGCCAGTTCGTCCAGCGTCCAGGCGTGGCAGGGTTTTTTGTGCAAGGCGTTGAGGGCTGCGCCGACGATGCGGTCGCGCACACCGGCCAGCCAGCCGGTGCGGCCTTCGCCCTGTTCGTTCATGTACAGGCGCAGCACTTCGATGAACAGCACTTCGGCGAGTTTGGCCAATACCCCTTCGCCACCGGGGCGGGGCGAGCGGGCTTCGGCGAGGGCATAGCGCACGGAAGATTCCAGCCAGATACCGGCATTCGAACCGCGCACATTGACCCGCACCACAGCCGGCAATCCCCTGAGCAACATGCCCGCCAGGCGCGTATCGCACGCCAGGTAGCCGCACACCAATCGGGTGACCGCGCCACCTCCGCCATAGCTCAATTGCCTGGGGCGGCGCGCCAGCACCGCATCCAGTCGCGCACCCGTGGCCGGGGGCAATCCGGGACGTGAACACATGCGATGGGCATCGCCCTGGGGGAAGATCACCACGTCGCCCGCACTCAGCAGCAGCGGCGGGTCATCGCCCAGTTCGACGTAGCATTCGCCCTCGGTGATCAGGTGAAAGATCACCACCCGTTCCGCATCGGGCTCCAGAAACGGCGCTGCCGTATCAGCGCTGGGCGACTGGTAGCACCAGGGCGCGGTGAACCGGGCGTTGATGAAGATCGCGCCGACCAGGTGCACGACGCGCAGGGTCTGTGACAGAGCGTCCATTGGGGTTTCCCCGTGGGAGGTTCCTGATTGTGAAGGCGCCTGCGCGCTACGTGGAATCTCCGGACGATCGGGCAGGGCTGACCGACGATCGGACAGGACGCCGGCGCCCGTCAGGACGATAGTTGGTTCACAGGGTGATTGCCGCCCTGCCATCCAGAACAATAAAGAGAGGTTGCCATGCCTAAGTACGTTATTGAACGTGAGATCCAGGGCGCCGGAGCTCTGTCGGAAAGGGATTTGAAAGCCGCTTCGCTAAAGTCCTGCCAGGCGTTGCGTGAGTTGCCAGAGGTGCAGTGGCTGCAGAGCTATGTCACCGGTGACAAGCTCTACTGCGTGTACATCTCGCCGAACGAGGAGCAGATCCAGGAGCACGCCAGGATCAGTGGTTTTCCCGCCAACCGCATTTCCCAGGTCATGAACATCATCGATCCGACGACGGCGGAGTAACCGCGACCGGACCCGATTCGTGTTTCAACCCAGAGACCGTCTCCATGAGTACACCCATTGATCTGACTGCCTTGAAAAACCGCCAGATGGCCTCCTGGGCCAGCGGCGACTACGCCGTGATCGGCACCACCCTGCAGATCGTCGGCGAGCAACTGGCCGAAGCCTGCGACCTGTTGTGCGATGAACGCGTGCTCGACGTTGCCGCTGGCAACGGCAACGCGACCCTCGCTGCGGCGCGCCGTGGCTGCCAGGTGACGTCCACCGATTATGTCGCTGCCTTGCTCGAACGCGGCGAAGAGCGGGCCCGGGCAGAGCGCCTGAGCGTCTCCTTCCAGGTCGCCGATGCCGAAGCCTTGCCCTTTGCCGACGGCAGTTTTGATGCCGTGCTGTCGACCTTCGGCGTGATGTTCACGCCGGACCAGCCCAAAGCCGCCGCGGAACTGGCGCGGGTTTGTCGCCCGGGCGGGCGGATCGGCCTGGCCAACTGGACGCCGGAAGGTTTCGTCGGCCAGATGTTCAAGACCCTGGGCCAGCACCTGCCACCCCCTCCAGGTGCGAGTCCACCCTCACGCTGGGGCAGCGAAGCCTGGTTGCACGAGCATTTCGACGAGCGTGAATTCCTGCTCCAGGTGACGCGCCGCACGTTCAATTTCCGCTATCGCTCGGCGGCGCATTTCATCGACACCTTCCGCGAGTGGTACGGGCCGGTGCACAAGGCCTTCGCCGCGCTGCCCGCGGACGGCGCCAAGGCCCTGGAGTCGGACCTGACCGAGTTGATCAACCGGATGAACCGGGCGGGCGACAAGTCGCTGGTGGTGCCGAGTGAATACCTGGAGGTGGTGATTACGCGGCGGTAGCTGAAAACCCTGCAAAAAACTGTGGGAGCGAGCTTGCTCGCGATAGCGGTCTTCCAGTCACAGATGCTGTGTCTGATACACCGCCATCGCGAGCAAGCTCGCTCCCACAGGGGTTGTGTGGTGGTCAATGGTATCTAAATCACTACGGCACCCCGCGCCTCCAGCAACTCGCGCAACACCGACCGATGACAATGCGCTTCATCCTCGCAATAACAGCCCACGGCCAGGGACGTCTGATGGGACAGCGCGGCCAGCAGGTCCAGCATCTGACTGGCAGCGGGCTGGCTCATCTCGGCCTTGAATTTGCGTCTGAACACCTCCCAGGTCTTGGCGTCTTGTGCAGCCTTGGCCTCGGCCACCAGCTCTGCGCTGGGCGACAGCAGCGGCTGCCAGACATCATAAAAATCCCGCCGGGCGAATTCGGTTTTCGGTACGCCACGGGGAGGGCGGCGTACCGTGCCCAGGCGCAAACCTTCGTCGGGGCGACGGGGCGATCCGAGTTGAACGATATGGACCGGCATGGCTACTTGAGCCGCGATTCGTCGAGCCACTCCAGCACCGTGCGCCACAAGCAGATGCCCAGGAAGTACGCCGACATCAGCAGCCACAGCCCCATCACCAACGGGTTGATCACCGGGTGGTTGAGTACCAGCGACAAGCTGCACAGCAACCAGATGGCCGTCACTGCAATGTTGATCGGCATGAACCGGCGCACGCGAAACGGGTGCAGAAATTTCATCCGGGTCACGGTCAGCAGCGCCAGGCCAATGACTGTAACGAAGGTGATCCATGGCGACGGGGCGATGATGTACAGGCACAGGGCAACCACGTTCCAGGCGGCGGGGAACCCCTGAAAGTAGTTGTCCTTGCTCTTCATGTTGACGTTGCAGAAGCAGAACAGCGACGACACCAGAATCAGCGACACGCTCAGCAGCAAGGTGTAGTCCGGCAGCGGGATGTAGCGATAGATGAACAGTGCCGGGATAAACACGTACGTCAGGTAATCGATCACCAGATCGAGGATCGAGCCATCGAAGCTCGGCAACACCGACTGCACGTTGACCTTGCGTGCCAGCGCACCGTCCAGTCCGTCGACGATCAGGGCGACACCCAGCCACAGCAGGCAATGGGTCGGCTGGTTATCCAGCAGGGACAGGGTGGCGAGGAAAGCGGTGACCACGCCAGTGGCGGTAAAACCATGGGCGCCCCATGCTTTGAGCCTGGCGATGTACAGGGTTGAAATCACGGGGGCGTTCTCCAGTGAATGAAGCAAGCCAGTTGTCACCCCGCGTACGGGGCGGTGGCAAACCGGGTCGGGTTGCAGGTATCGACCGGGTATCCGGGAATAAGGTTCACCACCTATGAATCTTAGCTGTGCCGAAAAAAATACTCCGGACAAATCCGCGGTAGCGTCGGCGCGTCAGCCCAACGGTGCTGGCACATTCACCTGCGAGGTCTATCGTTGCCTGACTGGATAAAACCCTGCCAAAGAGGACAAACGGCATGAACACCAGCGATCTGCTCGAACAATTATTGCGCGCCGGCCAGGGCTCGATGGCGCAACAGGGTGGCGGTGGCGGGTCGGCCCAAGGCGGGCTCGGCGACCTGGGTGGATTGCTCGGCGGCTTGTTGGGTGGTGGCGCCGGTGCCGGTGCTGGCGGCGGTGGCGCAGGGCTGGGCGGTTTGCTCGGTGGTTTGCTTGGCGGCGGTTCGCCGATGGGCGGTGCACCGCAAAGTCGTTCCGCTGGCGGCACCAATTATGCGGCGCTGGCGTCCCTGGGCATGATGGCGTTCCAGGCGTACCAGGCCTGGCAGCGCAGTCAGGCGTCGGCACCGCAAGAAGCGCCACGGACCGTGGACTTGCTGGCCGGCCCGGAGGCCGAGGAACACAGCCATGCGATCCTGCGGGCATTGATTGCCGCGGCCAAGGCCGATGGCCGGATCGATGAAGCAGAGAAACAGATGATCAGCACTGAAATCGGCCGTCACACTGACGATCCTCAATTGCAGCAATGGCTGGACGACGAGGTCGCCAAGCCACTGGACCCCAATGAAGTCGCGCAATCGGCCACCGACCCCGGCATGGCCTCGGAGATGTACCTGGCCAGCGTGATGCTGGTGGACGACCAGCAGGACGCCGAGCGCAACTATCTGGATGAACTGGCCGCCGCGTTGCAGATCGACCCGCAGTTGCAATTGCATCTGGAGCAGCAGGCCAAGGGCGGTGCGGTCTAAATTGCCTTCGGCGGCAGAAGCGTGGGGATGAAGGAGTGACCGCAAGAGTCAGGAAGGAACTCCATGTAGCGAGGGAGCAGACTCCCTCGCCACAAGAGTGTGTTACTTGAGGAACGCCTGGAAGTCGGTACCCAGTTTGTCGATCGCCGCCTTGAAGTCCTTGGCGGTAATCTTCTGGCTTTCATTTTCCAGGGCAGTGCCGAACACCTTGCGCACCACTTTGGCCACAGTCTGGTTGCTCTTCGCGTCGACGAACTCGGCTTCGATGAACAGGGTGGTGTCCTGGTCACGGTGACCGGTGGCGGCCTGAGTCGCGCCGACAACGGCTGCGATCGGTACCACTTCATACCACTTCATGCCTTCGTTCTCGGCGTTCACCCCGGTAATCGCCGCACGCATGATCAGAGGACGGGAACCGGCCGGAGCGGACGAGGTGTTGGACACTACGCGGTACTTCTGACCCAGCGACGCCTTGGCCTTGCTGGTCATGTAGTTCTGAATGTCGGTCAGGGTCTGCTGGTTGACTCGTTCATCGGGTTTTGGCGCAGGGTAGAGTTCCAGTTTGTTGAACACTACGGTGTCATAGGCATTCGGGTTCCACGAAGGGCTGACCCAACGCATCGCGGTACCGCCGCTCGGCGTCTGGACTTCCTGCAGGTTGTTGTAGTTGGACAGGAAGCCTGAGTATTGCTCCTTCTCAGTCACTTTCGAGGTGCAACCGCCTAGCAGCAGACTGGCCAGCGTGGCGCCGACAAGCAGTTTTCGGGATAGATTCATAGTGGTGTTTACTCCTTGGAAGAAATCTTCGTTCTTTTGTTTACAAGACATCAAAATCGCCAGGTCATGTTCCCGGCCAAAGCTTGAATCCAGGCATTGTCGAATTGACCGGATACTCGATTGCCCGATACTGATTTGGTCTGCTCGACCGGCATGTCGCCGAGCCAGACCATGGCCCAACTGACGTTGACATCGGTGTCCTTGTTCAGAGCATAGGTGGCTCCTGTGGCAATGCGCCAGGATTCGTTCATCGGCACCACCACACTGCGGTTGCTGTCCGAGACGGCGCTGCTGTCGTAGGCCACGCCGAAGTTCCACAACCACTGCTCGGTGGCCTGGTATTGCGCGCCAAGGGAGAGGTGCCAGGTGTCCTTGAAGCCGGCGTCGACCGTTTTCGATTGCGCTCCAAACGCGGTGGTGTCGACCTCTACGGCGATGTCGCCGAACTCCGACCAGTCCTGCCAGTTGGCCGAGGCCAGCAGCGCCCATTGCCGGTCCAGTTGCTGGAAAAGGCTCAGGGTGACAGTTTGCGGCACCTTCATGTCGAGTTCGGTGTTGGTGTTGTTGACGCGCTCGAGCAGACGTCCATCGCCCTTCACATCGAGCCGGTCCTCGAAGTCCAGGTCGACCTGGCTGGTGTAGGTCAGGCCGATGCGCGTGCCGGGTTGCGGGGCGTAGATCACTCCCACGTTGGCGCCATAGCCCCAGGTGTTGTCCCGGTACTTGTATTGGCCGTCAGCGCGGTCAGTGAAGCCGAAAGGGGAGCGGTCGATGGCGGTGTCGGCCTTCAACATGCCGTACATGGCCTTGATGCCCAGGCCGACCGACCACTGCTCGTTGAAGCGATACGCCACGCTCGGTACCAGCGACAGTCCGAGCAGGCTGGAGTTCTGTGCGAAGTAGCGGCCGGACCAATCGTTGTCGTAATTGACCGCCAGCCCGAAGTCTCCGTACTGGCCGAAACCGACGCTCCAGTGCTCGTCCAGTTCATGGCTGATGAAGAAGCTGCCACCGGGAATCGGATCAAGGGCATTGCCACTGCCGCTGCCCGGGGTGTTGGTGCCGGAGTCGCGGTCGAAGCTAAGGTCGCCATACAGAACCTGCAAGCCGGCGGTGATTTGTGTGCCCGGCAAGTAACTCATGCCTGCCGGGTTACTGGCGATGGTTGAAGGGCCTTGGGCACGGGCGGCGGCACCGGCGTTGGCCAGGCCGGCGTTATCGGTGCCGATTTCATAGAGCATGATGCCGCCGGCCCAGGCTTGTTGGCAGCACAGGGCAAGTAGCGCAGAGGCGGGCAAGGTAGCTGTTTTTGTCGGCATTGAAATCCCTCAGCAATTGTCCATTTCGAATACGGGTGGACTGCACCAGCCACCCGTGGATTCGGCTGTTACTTGGCCATCTCTGCCCGAGCCTTGGCGATCTTGGCTTTAACCGAGTCGAGGTTGAAACTCGCGCCTTTTTGCATCGGCGGGAACTCGATCGCTGTTTCAGCCAGTTTGGCCACCTGCTGCTGGACGAACACGAAACGCCAGAATTGGAACTTGAACCAGTCGAAGTATTGTTGCGAACCCTGCGCGGCCTGATTTTCCGGCCAGCCCATGCGCTCGAACGGGTCGAGTCGAAGATTGGTCAGGTTCGGCACGTCCACATCAACTTTAGCCCCCAACCAGCCACCCGGTTGGTCAATGAAGCGATATTTGTAGTCGTCTATGCGCACTGCACCCAAGGAGCTTTCTCCGAAGTAGAAGACTTCATGCCGGTTCGACGGACCTTTTCCGGTGATCATTGGAGTTTGATCATAGCCGTCCAGGTGAACTTTGTAGGTGGTGTCGCCCAATTGTTTGCCTTTGAGCAGTTCGGCGGTGATGTTCGGGTTACCCGCCGCCGCGACCAGGGTCGGGAACCAGTCCATGCCGGACATGATGCCGTTGGCGATCTGGTTGGCCGGCACCTTGCCCGGCCAGCGAATGATCGCCGGCACCCGGAAGCCACCTTCCATGACCGTACCTTTGCCCATGGCGAACGGGGTGGTGCCGCCATCGGGCCAGGTGAAGTTTTCTGCCCCATTGTCGGTGGTGAAAATGACGATGGTGTTGTCGTCCATGCCGTCTTTCTTCAGCTTCGCCATGACGTCGCCAACGATGTCATCGAGCTGCGCCATGCCGGCCTCCTGTTCCGACCAGCCATTCTGCGAGTTGCGCATGGCTTCGTACTTGTCGGACAGGTGCGTGACGATGTGCATGCGGGTCGGGTTGAGCCAGACGAAGAACGGTTTGTTGTCCTGTTTGGCCTTGTCGATGAACGAGAAGGCCTTGTCGCGAATCTCCTCGTCGACGGTTTTCATCCGCTCCGGATAGAGCGTGCCGGCGTCTTCGATTTTCTGCTTGCCGACCTTGCCCCAGCGCGGCATCACGGTCGTGTCATCGGTGGTGGAGGCCCAGCTGTGGACCATGTTGCGTGGGCCCACGGTCGCGAGCAGTTCCTGCGGATAATTGGGGTGTGCCGGATCTTCCATGGCGTCGAGGTGATAGAGGTAGCCGAAGAATTCATCGAAACCATGGACGGTGGGCAGGAACTGGTTCAGGTCGCCCAAGTGGTTCTTGCCGAACTGGCCGGTGGCATAACCCATGGCCTTGAGTGCGGTCGCGATGGTGACGGCTTCGGCGGGAATACCCACGGGCGAGCCGGCCTGGCCGACGGTGGTCATGCCTGTCCGAATCGGCAGTTCGCCGGTGATGAAATTGGCGCGCCCGGCGGTGCAACTGGCCTCGGCGTAGTAGTCGGTGAAACGCATGCCTTCGTTCGCTAGCTGATCAAGGTTGGGGGTTCTGCCGGCCATCATGCCCTGGTTGTAGACGCCGATATTCGACCAGCCAATATCGTCGCCCATGATCACCAGGATGTTGGGGGCCTTGTCGGCGGCCAGGGTCAGGCCGGGAAACGCCATTGCAGACAACAACAGGGGTAGCGCAAACATCGTGGATAAGGTTGTTCGGTTCATATCGAGCTCCTGCGTACTAGCGTGAGTACATCGAGACGAGCCCCCAACCGTCGTTGAATTTCGTAACCCCCCGCGAAGAGCGTAGGTTTGAATGGCGAAATATCCAGCAATGAATAGTCAGAAAGCATTGTTTTCGGCGCTTTGCATCGAAATGGCGTTCCGTTAAAGGCGCCGGTCAAATCAGGCGGCGAGCGATACTCGCCGCCTCAATCGTCATTACCGGGCGCTAGTGGCGGCCAGCAAGGGTGCGATTTGCTCGTCGGTCAATGCGGCGTGCACGTCCATGCTCATCAGGTCGTTCCACTCCAGCACCCATTTTTGAATCGGCACCAAATCGCTCGCCTCGGCAATGCCGAAACCGGCTGAACTCCCTACCGCGTGCCAGCGTCCGTGCATGGTGACGCCTGCGGGCGGCGCGCCACCGGTCTTGAGAAAACGTGCGATTGCGGCATCACGGTTGTCCGGGCTGATTGTCCAACTGACGATGAATAACATCGGCCACCTCCTGTTACGGATTGGCACCGGTCTTTATGCGCGTACCTGGCTGGCGCCGGGGCCGTGGCCGCGCTGTGGTTTCCAGTTCCGTCCTGGCTGGCTTGCGGCAAAATCTCCCATGGAAGGCATAGCAGTGCACCGCGATTCCTGTACGACCGCTGATCCTGTTCCGGTGACTATTCGAGGGGGTAACAGATGCTTGTTTCACCAGCGAAACATCGGCAGCGGCCGCAGCGGCGAGCGGATGAATTGCCGGGCTGAAAGCTTCATCAGCATCGAGTGAAAACCGTGATCGGGAAAGGTCGCATGCACGGTTTTGATGAAGCTTCGGGGCAAACCGAAACGCACCAGGCCCAGCGACACATCCACCAGATCAGCCTGGCGGAAAGGTTCGACGCTGTCGGCGTAAGCGCCGCGATACCGACGCAGCTTGTGATGCTCAAGTATCAACGCACTGACTTCATCCTTCAGTTCCGGTCGTTGCTGGTTGTCGAGGTACTCAGTGGCCAGGGCAATGGATGGCGGCAGGTAGTCAAGGGTGTCATCGGTCCAGATACCCAAGTCATGAAACGCCGCCGCGATTTGTACGGCTTCCGCGGGCAGGCCTTCGGCACCGCTGAGGGCACCATGGAAATTCAGCACCCGGTAAATGTGGTTGCGGTAGCCCTGCAGGTCGGCACCGATGGCCAGGGCGTACGTGGTGAGAATCTTGTCGGTGAGGGGGAATTCGAGAAGAGGTTTCATCAGGCGTCACGCAACAGGTCGTTGGCATTGAGCAGTTCGTAGGCAATCTCCGGGCGCTTTTCCATGGCTCGGCGAATGGCGGCGGGTATGTTGGCGCGGGTCTTGCGGCACAGCCCCGGCAGTTCGCCAATCTGGATACCGATGCCGCGCATGGTGCGCACTTCATTGAAGCCGGGGGCGATGTCCACGCGGATACCCAACTGTTCGAACATGCGCCGTTGCACGTGCGCAAGATCGCTCAGGCTCTGCAGGTTTTCCAGGCGTTCGATCAGGCGTTTTTCTTCGTTGCGGGTCAGAAACAGAATGCGCAGGTCCGCCCCCGGTGTTTCCAGCAACGGGTCACGCCCGCAGTCGCAGGCGCCGGGCGGGCAGGGTGAGCGGATCGCAGCGGTGGTGGTCATGGGGATCAATCATAGAGCGCTATGATCGAATTTGCCCATAGGGATTTTTGGGGGATGCAAAGCAATGTGGGAGCGAGCTTGCTCGCGATGGCGTCTTGTCAGGCACAGTGATGTTGACTGCAAAAACGCTATCGCGAGCAAGCTCGCTCCCACAGGTGTTGCGGTGAACCTGCGTGACTTATTTCAGTACCAGCATCCGATAAACGCCATCTTCGACTTCGATCCCGTGGGTGTCATGGGTGAAGCCGGGGAAGGATTTGTCGAAGGCTTCCAGTGCCTTGAGATACGCCAGCAACGGACCGTCCGCAGGCCCCGCGTTCTCACCCGGCATGAGCAGCGGGATGCCTGGTGGATACGGCACGATACCGGTCGCGGCAAGACGCCCGGCGGCTTCGTTGAGCGTCACCAGCTCAATGTCGTTGCGCACCAGTTTTTCGTAGGCCTCCACCGGGCTGAATTCGGCTTTTGGCAGGGTGCCGAAGGCCTGGGACATGTTGGCGGTGGTCTTGTGTTTCTTCATGGCGGCGAAGATTTCGTCGGCCAGATCCTTGAGGCCCATGCCGGCATAGCGTTGCTGATTGGCGTTGTACAGATCGGGCAGGCACAGCTCGAGCTCGGCGTTGTCGTCGTAATCGCGCTTGAAGTCGAGCAAGGCATTGAGCAGCGTGCCCCATTTGCCTTTGGTGATACCGATGGAGAACAGGAACAGGATGGTGAAGTCGGTGGTTTTCTCGACCACGATACCCTGACGACCCAGGTACGCGGTGACTACGCAGGCGGGGATGCCGTTGGCGAGCAGGTTGCCGTCGTCGCCCATGCCCGGGGCAAGTACCGAAACCTTGATCGGGTCCAGCATGCAGTAGCCGTCTTCGATGTCACCGAAACCGTGCCATACCGCGTTCGGGTGCAGGACCCAGCAGTCCGGGTCGGTTTTAAGTGTAGCCGGGTCGACCTCATGGAACGGTACGGTCGCTGCGCCAACCTGTACGGTCGGCGGCTGCCAGCAGTTGAAGAACCAGTCATCCTTGCTCAGCATCTCGTTGTGCATGCGCGAGAGCACCTGGCGGAAGCTGATGGCTTCTTCAATCGATTCGCTGGTGAGAATCTGCCCGCTCGGCGCTTCCATCATCGCCGAGCTGACGTCGCAGGACGCCATGATCGCGTAGTTCGGCGAGGTCGAGGCGTGCATCATGTACGACTCGTTGAAGCGCGCATGTTCGATCGGGTTACGGCCGTTGCGCACGTGGATCATCGAGGCCTGGGACAGGGCGGCCAGCAACTTGTGGGTTGACTGGGTGGCGAACACGGTCGGCTTGGACTTGTCGTGATCGGCCGGGTCGCCGTGCATGGCATGGCGTCCGCTGTACAGCGGGTTGAAGCGCGCATAACCGTACCAGGCTTCGTCGAAGTGCAGGCGGTCAACGCTTTCGCCCAGCAGCTCTTCGACGCGGGTGACGTTGTAGGTCAGGCCGTCGTAGGTGGAGTTGGTGACAATGGCGTGCACCGGCGTCGGGTCGATGCCTTGCTTGACCAGCGGGTTGTTGGCGATGGCGGCTTTCACGCCTTCGGCGCTCAGGGTCTGCGGCAGGATCGGGCCGATGATGCCGTAGCGGTTGCGGGTCGGCACCAGGTAGGTCGGAATTGCCCCGGACAGGGTCATCGCATGCTCGGCGGACTTGTGGCAATTGCGGTCACACAGGGCGATCTGGTTGCGCGTGACGCTGGCCATGAGGATGACGCGGTTGGACATCGACGAACCGTTGGTCACGTAGTACGTGCGGTGCGCGCCGAAGACCTTGGCGGCATAGCGTTCGCCTTGGCCGATAGGGCCACTGTGATCCAGCAGGGAGCCCAGTTCGCCGACCGAGATCGACAGGTCGGAGCGCAGCAGGTTCTCGCCGAAGAACTCGTAGAAGGCCCGGCCTGCGGTGCTTTTCAGGAATGCCGTGCCACCGGCATGCCCCGGGGTGTGCCACGAGTACTCATAGGTGCGGGCAAACTTCACCAGCGCGCCGAACATCGGCGGCAGGGCGGCCTGGCGATAGCGTTCGATGGCCGCCAGGATGCGCCCGCTGAGGAAACGGGAGGTGTCCTCGGGCAGCCAGATAAAGTCGTCGGCGTGTTGCATGACCAGCAACGGAATGCTCGACGCGGTGGTACGGTCACTGATCAGGAACACCGGCACACGTGTGTTGCGCTCGCGCAGTTTGACCAGCAGTTTGATGCAGTCGGCATGGCCTTCGCTGGTGTCCATTTCCCAGCGGATGAGCACGCATTGAACGGCAGGGTCCGAACGCAGGATCGATGCGGCATCACTGAGGCTTTCCGAGGCCAGAACACTGACACCACGTCCCTCTACGTCGTGGACCAGTTGGTCCAGGGCGCGGCCGAACACAGTTCGCTTGTCCGGCGGACTGCTGACCAGTAGCGCCAGCATGCCCAGCGAGTGTTTATATTCCGTCATGCTTGAACCTCCATAGTGGCTGTATTCAGATTATTCACCGGCACTGGCTCGGCAGTGAGGTGCTGCGCGCTGACGGTTTGCGTCGGTACGCTGTTGTTGAGTGCTTCGAGGCGGATCAGGCGATTGTTGACGAAGCCGAACAGGGTGTAGCCGACGATGGTCGCCACGCCGCCCAGCATCAGGGCCTGCTCACCGGAACTGTACAGCGCCAGGTAGCTGTAGGCCGCCGCGATCAGGGCAATGACGTTGGTCACCAATGCCTTGCCTTCCGGCACGTTGGAGACTTTCTGCATGGTCATCAGCGCGGCCATGGACAGGATGTAAGGCACCAGGTTGGTCACCACCGCGAGATTGACCAGGGTATCGAACTGCTTGCTCAAGTCGGGGCTGATGGTGAGCAGGGCCAGTGCGGTCTGTGCGGCGAGCAGTACCAGCATGCCGACAATCGGGGTTCCCGCCTTGTTGGCCTTGGCGAAGATCGACAGGAAGTAACCGGTGTCCGCCGAGCTTTTGTACACCTGGGCGATGGTGAACTGCCAACCCAGCAGCGAACCGATGCAGGCGAGCACCATGGCCGCCATCACAATGTCGCCGACCATCGGGGTGAACATCTTGGCGAACACCAGGCCGAAAGGCGCGGTGGACGCGACCAGTTCTTCGTTGCCGACGATACCGAAGATGACGTTGGTGGAGACGATGTAGATCACCGCCGCACCCAGGGTGCCGCCCAGCACGGCAATCGGTACGTTGCGCTCAGGGTTTTCCACCGCGTCGGTGTTGGCGCAAGCCGATTCCAGACCGAGGAAGGCCCACAGGGTGATTGCCACCGAGGCACCTGCCGCTTCGAACCAGCCCTTGTCGTGGGGGTTCCAGCCAGCGGCGTAAACGCTGCTGTCGAACCAGAACCAGCCCACCGTGGATACCAGCACTACCGGTGCAATCACACCCCAGACCGTGATCGCACCGATCCGGCCGGTAATGCGGGCGCCGCCAAAGTTGGCGAAGGTGGTGATCCATAACAAGGCAATAGTCGCCAGGCCTACTTGCAGCGAATCCAGTTTTATCCCGAACAACACCTGGATATAGCCGACCGCAGTAATACTGATCGCCACATTGGCAATCAACAGCGAGAGACCGTAGGTGTAGTTGGTGATGTAGTTACCCGCTTTACCGAACGTGTATTCGGCATAACCGCCCATGCCGCCGGTCTTGCGGCTGAGCATCCCGCATCGCGCAAAGGCGTAGGCCAGAGCGAGGGAACCGGTGGCCGTCACAAGCCAGGAGAGGATCGAAATTGCACCGACTTCCGCGAGTTTCGTCGGTAGAAGCACAATGCCGGAGCCCAACATGTTGACGGCGGTCAACATTGTCAGTTGCCCCACACTCATTTTCTTTGCGACTGACATTCCGTTGCCTCACTTAGTTGGCGATTGAGAGTCTTAGCTATAGCAAAGGATTGAAAACTCGCAAGAAATGACATTACCCATCTCGTTTTCGCATTAATTTGCAGAAAAGGCACGATGCTGGCCCCCAAGTTTAAAAATCCTCAGCAAAATTAGTTCATTTTCAGCTAGTTAAATAGGTCAAGATGCGCAAGACATGGATCGCGTTAATTCCGCTAGTTGCTGCGGGTATAGCCTGTTCGGCTCAAGCCAAAGAACTGGGCAGCAATGATCAGTACATGTGCAGTTGGGGTGCAGGCACCGCTGCAAGGGCACAGGAACTCAAGCTTTCAGGCGTTTCTCTGTATGCCGCCCGCCAGAAAATCCAGGTCTACAAGTTCGCCAAAACCTGGATGCGCATGATGGCACTTGGCATTACAGAGCAAACTTATGACAGTCCGTCGCGATTCAAACCGACTGCTGTACGGCAGAGCTTTTATGAGGACTGCGTCAGGTACAAGTTGGCGCGTAAATAAAGAAGAAACGGGCGCCGGTCGGATCGACCACGGTGTGGGCGTGTGACGTCTATATTGATTGACCATCCCTGCGTCCAGATGGGGTGTTAAAACCGGTTTCTTACAACTCAATCAGGAGGTCACCATGAGCCAGATCGATAAAGTGTTGTACACCGCCAAAACCCACACCACGGGCGGGCGCGACGGCGCGTCCCGCAGCTCCGACGGGATCCTCGATGTGAAGCTGTCGTCGCCAGGTGCGGGCGGTGGCGGCACTAACCCCGAGCAACTGTTCTCTGCCGGCTGGTCAGCCTGTTTTATCGGCGCCATGCAGGTTGCGGCCAGGGAAATGAAAGTGGCGCTGCCCAAGGATGTGGCCGTCGATGCCGAAGTCGACCTGGGCACCAATGAAGGCGGCTACCTGCTCCAGGCGCGGCTCAATGTCAGCCTGCCAGGTCTGGATCGCGAAACCGCACAAAAAATCGTCGACACCGGGCACCAGTACTGCCCGTACTCGAAAGCCACGCGCAACAACATCAATGTCGTGCTCAAGCTTGTTTGAGTTGACATGAAAAGGTCTTGATCAAAAAAAGATCGCAGCCTGCGGCAGCTCCTACGGAATCGGTGTAGGAGCTGCCGCAGGCTGCGATCTTTTTTGTGTTGCGATACTGCGAGAAAATCAATTCATCTTGCTGTGATCATGCATCATCGAGCCGTGATCCATGGTGCCAATCGCCTTGGCAACGGCTTCAACCTGAATCGACTCTTTCTCACCCCTGGCGTCTTCCACGGTCAAGGTCAGCGGTACCTTATCGCCTTCCTTGATCTGGCCCGTCAGGTTCATGAGCATGATGTGGTAGCCGTGGGGATCGAAGCTCACCGCTTTACCGGCCGGCAGTGCGACAGACTGCACTTGCTGCATTTTCATCACGTCGTCTTTCATGCTCATTTCATGAATCTGCACAAGCTTGGCAACGGGCGTTTGCACGCTCAGCAGTTTACTGTCGCTGCTCGCGGTGACGGTCATGAAGGCACCGCTCGACGGTTGACCGGCCACGGTGGCGCGGACCCAGGCGTCTTCGACCCGGGTTTGTGCCGACACCTGAAAGGCCAGGCTGATCAGGGACAAACCCAGTGCCAGTTGCTTGCAGCGTTGTGCGAAACGGTTTTCCGCCTGCGGGGCATTCATTTCAGCAAACCTCCATCACGGTGAGCAGGTCTTCTGCGCACTCTTGGGCCGTCAGGGACGTGGACAGTCCCAGGCGCAGAGTGCCCCGGGAGTCGAAGACATAGCTGGTCGCGGTATGGGAGAGGGTATAGGTATCGCCGCTCGGGACTTTTTCAAAGAACACGCCGAATTCCTTGGCGGTGGCGGCGGTTTCTTCCAGGGTGCCGTACAGCGCTTCGAAACTCGGGTCGAAGGCTTTTACGTATTTATCGATCATCTCTGGCGTGTCGCGCTCAGGGTCCAGGGTGATGAAGATCACCTGCAGCCTTTCGCCATCGCGGCCCATCAGTTTTTTGGCCTGCGCCGCGCGGGCCAGGGTGGTGGGGCACACGGCCGGGCACTGGGTGAAACCGAAGAACACCATCGGCATCAGGCCGCGATAGCTGCCCAGCATCCGGGTTTCGCCCTGAGCGTTCTTGAGCTTGAAGTTGCGCCCCATGATCTTGTCGCTGAGGTCTTTGCCGTACTTGAACGACAGCTTGCTGCTGTCGTCGCAACCGGCGAGCAGGCCCAGGCTCAACAGGCCCATGCCTTGCAGGACGGTTCGGCGGGTATACAAAGTACTCATGGAAAAAAGCATCCTGTTGAACAGGCTGAACTGACAGCGTGATGGCTGTACAGACGAAAAAATCGCGGGGATGTTAACAAACTGTGCCGGTGCTGGAGGGGCGGATACGACCATTGGACCGACGCAGAGGCGTGACATAGTGTCGCGCCGTCTGGGTGAAAGTGCTCTTGTGGCGAGGGCGCTCGCCACAGGCAAGCCCCCCTTGCCACAATGTTTCGTCTGGGTTTAACGACGCAGCTTCGCGCAATGATCCTGTTCCGGTTGCGCAGCCGTGTACCACACGTAATCCGCACTCTCGGCGGTCACGGTCTTGCCTGCTTCGGCCAGGATCAGCACCGCATTCCCTTCACCGGCACCGAGGTCCTTCAGGTGCAGTGGCACCCCCAGGTCCTTGCTCACGTGGAAGGCGCCGGCCAGCAACAGCGCCGGTGTCGGCGCAGCCATCAGGCGCTCGGCCATGCGCCGGTCACGCTGTTGCTGCACGGCGAGCATCGCTGGCATCTGCGCTTCCGGCAGCAGGCCGCAGTGGGACTTGCGAATGTCATCCAGCAAGGTCGCCTGCACCTGTTCAGTGGTGGACGCTTGCCCCGTGAGTACCGGGCGCTGTTTGTAGATCTGCATGATCTGCGCGCGGTCCAGGTTCGCCGCCAGCAGTGGATAGGGTTGGCGCAGCGCGTAGGTGACGAGTGCGCCATAGACGCTCCAGTCCCAGTTGGCCTGCCAGGCCAGCGCCTTGAACGCATCGGCCGGTGGCTGGCCGGCGCGGGTTTCTGATTGCGCGGCATCGACCCTGGCCTGTTGATCGGGATTGAGCATTTCCATCAGCAGGCTGCCCTGGGCGCGTTGTGCCCCCAGTTCGCGGAGCAACCACAATTGCAGAGCGTGGTGGTCCGGGTTGTCGTGCTGTTCTCCGACCAGAACACGCGGCGCAGTAGCCAGGCGTTCGACCAGTTCTTGCGGGGTCAGCGTGCGACCGCTGGCGAGTTCGCGGATGACGCCGAGGTCGGCGTGATCGCGCCCCAGCGGGGCAATCGGCGCCGGGGGCGGCGTTACAGAATGGGATTGGCAGGCAGCCAACAGGCTGAACGCACACAGCAACAGAAAGCGCATCGTTTTTCCTTAATAGATAGAAGCCCCCTCGATCAAGGAAGGAGGGGAGCGGTATCAGCGCGCGATGATCAACGGGTGGCCACGTTCCGGATGTTGGTGAATCAGCACTTCCAACCCATACACCGCCGCCAGCGCTTCGGCGGTCAGCACCTCTGCCGGTGGACCGTAGGCGTGGGGCAGGCCCTCTTGCAACAACAGCAGTTGATCGCAGTACCGCGCGGCCAGGTTGAGGTCGTGCAGGATCACCAGCACCGCGGCTCTACGCTCGGCGAAGTCGCGCACGGCTTGCAAAATGGTGTGCTGGTGCAGCGGATCGAGCATCGACGTCGGTTCATCGAGCAGCAGGGTTTGCCCTTCGGCACCCGGCCAGAGTTGAGCGAGCACCCGCGCCAGATGCACGCGCTGGCGTTCACCGCCGGACAGGGCCAGGTAGCTGCGTCCGGCCAGATGAAGGGCGTCGGCGGCTTTGAGCGCCTCGGCGACGATTTCGGCATCGCGCACGCGGCCGCTGGCGTGGGGCAAGCGACCCATGCCGACGACTTCATTGACTGAAAACGCAAAGTTCAGGCTCGAACTCTGCGGCAGTACGGCCAGGCGTTTGGCCCGTTCCTGACCCGGCCAGTCGGCGAGTGGACGCTCGTCGAGGCTGACCGTGCCTTCGCTGGTCGCCAGTTCGCCGCATAAAGCGTTGAGCAGGGTGCTTTTGCCGGCGCCATTCGGTCCCAGCACACCCAGCACTTCACCGGGGCGCAACTCGATATCGATATTCGCCAGTACCGTGCGGTTGCCACGACGTACCAGCAAGTTGGTTGCCCGCAGCATCAGGAACGCCCTCGCACCAGCAGATAAAGAAAGAACGGAGCGCCGATCAGTGCCGTCACGATGCCAATGGGTAATTCGGCCGGCGCCAACAACAGGCGCGCCGCCAGATCGGCCAGCAACAGCAGGCTGGCACCGGCCAGCAACGACGCGGGCAGCAACACCCGGTGATCCGGACCGACCAGCAGGCGCATCAGATGCGGCACCACCAGGCCGATAAAACCGATCAGGCCGGCCGCCGCGACTGCCGCGCCGACGCCGAGCGCCGTGCACAGCACCAGCTCAAGTTTGATCCGCTCGATGTCGAAGCCCAGGTGACGGGCCTCCGACTCGCCCAGCAGCATTGCATTGAGTGCCGCCGCCCGCCGTGGCAACCACAACGCCACGCCCACGGTGACGATCAGCAACGGCCACAGGCGCGGGTAACTGGCACCGTTGAGGCTGCCCAGGTTCCAGAACGTCAGGGTGCGCAGGGTCGCGTCATCGGCCAGGTAGGTGAACAGCCCGACCCCGGCACCGGACATGGCCGTCATCGCCACACCCGCCAAGAGCATGGTGGCAACGTCGGTTTGCCCGTTGCGACGACCAAAGCGATACACCACCGCCGTGACGATCAAGCCCCCGGCGAAGGCGCTGACCGACAGCAGGTAGGGTTCGATCGCAGGCGGCAAGCCACCGAGCAGGCTGCCGCCGACGATGGCAAGGGCGGCACCGAGCGCCGCACCGCCGGAAACACCGACCAGACCCGGATCGGCCAAGGGGTTGCGGAACAACCCCTGCATTGCCACGCCGGACAGCGCCAGTACCGAACCCACGGCGATGCCGAGCAAGCTGCGCGGCAGGCGAATCTGCCCGAGGATCAGCTCCGCCTGTTGCGTGTCGCCGCCGTCCAGCGGCAACCCGAGCAGGCGCATCCCGGCCAGCAAGGTATCGCCCAGCGGCAGGCTGACCGGCCCGAGGGCCAGGGACAACCAGAACACCAGCACCAACAACAGCGTTAGAAAGATCAGCGTCGGACGCGGCCGAAAAATGGCCGTCATTGGCTGATCCCGGCGGTCTGCGCTGTGGCGTCCGGGTAGAACGCCGTGGCACAGGCCAGGAGTGTTTTGATACGCATCGGGACTATTCCTTAGCCGATCAGAGGGGGGGGGGGCGGGCATCGAAACCTTCGTAGCGGGTGATGATGCCATCGACGCCCGGCTTACGCACACGCCACAGTTCGGTCACACCAGTGGTTTTTTCAGGTGCAGGTTGAACATCGGGGCGAGCGCGTTGAGCCAGTTGTTCATCCAGCGCCGGTGGCGCAGCACCTCCGATCATGAGAAGAACTTGTGATCATCACGATTAAAATGAGTTTGTCTCACTCGCTAGCACTGTCGACAATGGCCCCATTGAACGCATTGGAGTTATTTGACATGGCTGTGGCCCATTCCCTTGGATTTCCGCGCATTGGTCGCAACCGCGAACTGAAAAAAGCCCAAGAGGCGTTCTGGAAGGGCGAGCTCGACGAAGCCGGTCTGCGCGCCGTTGGCCGTGACCTGCGCAAGACCCACTGGGACTTGCAGAAAAAGGCCGGCATCGAGCTGCTGCCGGTCGGCGACTTCGCCTGGTACGACCAGGTCCTGACCCACTCGTTGATGTTCGGTGTGATCCCTGAGCGTTTCCGCCCGCACGATGGCAAGGCCAGCCTGCAAACCCTGTTCGGCATGGCTCGCGGTGTGAGCGACAGCTGCTGCGGTGGCGCGCACGCCCAGGAAATGACCAAGTGGTTCGACACCAACTATCACTACCTCGTGCCTGAATTCAGCGCCGATCAACAGTTCCAGCTCGGTTGGGATCAACTGTTCGAAGAAGTCGAAGAAGCCCGCGCACTGGGCCATAACGTCAAGCCGGTGATCATCGGCCCGCTGACTTACCTGTGGCTGGGCAAGGCCAAGGGCGCCGAATTCGACAAGCTGGAGCTGCTGGATCGTCTGCTGCCGTTGTACGGTCAAATCTTCCAGCGCCTCGCGGCACAAGGCGTTGAATGGGTACAAATCGACGAGCCGATCCTGGTCCTCGATCTGCCGCAGGACTGGAAAAACGCCTTTGAGCGGGCCTACAACCTGATTCAGCGCGACCCGCTGAAGAAGCTGGTCGCCACTTACTTCGGTGGCCTGGAAGAGAATCTGGGCCTGGCCGCCAATCTGCCGGTGGACGGCCTGCACATCGACCTGGTCCGCGCACCTGAGCAGTTCCCGACCATCCTCGATCGCCTGCCGGCCTACAAAGTGCTGTCGCTGGGTGTGGTCAACGGCCGTAACGTCTGGCGCTGCGACCTGGAAAACGCCCTGGCCACGTTGCAGTATGCTCACGAGCGTCTGGGTGATCGCCTGTGGGTCGCGCCATCCTGCTCGCTGCTGCACAGCCCGGTCGACCTGGGGCGTGAAGACAAGCTCGATGTCGTACTGAAAAGCTGGCTGGCGTTTGCCGTGCAGAAGTGTGAAGAAGTCGCGGTGCTGGCTCAGGCTGTGAATGAACCGGAAGCGCCGAAGGTGCTTGAAGCGCTGACTCAAAGCCGCGCCGTGCAGGCCAGTCGTGCCGCATCGCCACGCATCCACAAACCGGCCGTGCAGGCGCGGGTTGCCGCCATCACCGCCAGGGACAGCCAGCGTCACTCGCCGTTTGCCCAGCGTATCGAGAAACAGCGCGCTGGCCTGAACCTGCCGCTGTTCCCGACCACCACCATCGGTTCGTTCCCGCAAACCGCGTCGATCCGTCTGGCTCGCCAGTCGTTCAAGCAAGGCAAGCTGACCGAAGCCG
The DNA here is from genome assembly GCF_056405655.1 of Pseudomonas sp. P1_F7. NCBI lineage: Bacteria > Pseudomonadati > Pseudomonadota > Gammaproteobacteria > Pseudomonadales > Pseudomonadaceae > Pseudomonas > Pseudomonas sp. P1_F7. Next base: position 1,100 of record NZ_JBFUBR010000008.1, on the reverse strand, counting down.
AATACACCGAAGCGATGCACAGCGAGATCCGTCATGCCGTGCAAGTGCAGGAACACCTGGGCCTGGACGTGCTGGTGCACGGTGAAGCCGAGCGTAACGACATGGTCGAATACTTCGCCGAGCAACTCGACGGTTATGTGTTCACCCGTTTCGGCTGGGTCCAGAGCTACGGCTCGCGCTGCGTGAAACCGGCGGTGATCTACGGTGACCTGAGCCGTCCGAAAGCCATGACCGTGGAGTGGATCCGCTACGCCCAAGGCCTCACCGACAAAGTGATGAAGGGCATGCTGACCGGTCCTGTGACCATGCTGATGTGGTCGTTCCCGCGCGAAGACGTGACTCGCGAAGTGCAGGCCCGCCAACTGGCCCTGGCGATTCGCGACGAAGTGGTCGACCTGGAAGCCGCCGGGATCAAGATCGTGCAGATCGACGAAGCCGCGTTCCGCGAAGGCTTGCCGTTGCGCCAGGCGCAGTGGCAGCACTACCTGGACTGGGCGACTGAAGTGTTCCGCCTGTGCGCCTGCGGTGTGCGTGACGAAACCCAGATTCACACCCACATGTGCTACAGCGAGTTCAACGATGTGATCGAGTCCATCGCCGCCATGGATGCCGACGTGATCACCATCGAAACCTCGCGCTCGGACATGGAACTGCTGGACGCGTTCGAAGCCTTTGCCTACCCGAACGAAATCGGCCCGGGCGTGTATGACATCCATTCACCACGGGTGCCGGACTCCTCGGAAATGGCCAACCTGCTGCGCAAGGCCGCCAAGCGTATTCCCGCCGACCGCCTGTGGGTCAACCCGGACTGCGGCCTGAAAACCCGCGGCTGGCCGGAAACCGAAGCGGCACTGGTGCACATGGTCAATGCGGCGCGTCAACTGCGTAAAGAATGGGCCTGACGCTTTAGTGGGGGCGCCACTGAAACCTGTAGGAGCGAGCCTGCTCGCGAAGGCGGAGTGTCAGGCGACACCGATGCTGAATGTGCCGGCCTCATCGCGAGCAAGCTCGCTCCCACAGTAATTTGGGTGGTTCGCAGATTTTGCGTACAGCCGCTGAACCTGTGGGAGCGAGCTTGCTCCTGTGGGAGCGAGCTTGCT